>CAMLQP010000242.1 GCA_946482115.1 uncultured Comamonadaceae bacterium | reverse complement strand
GCCACACCAGCACCTGCTCGTCGCCGTACTGCTTGGCCATGTCGGCCTTGTTCAGGCCCTGCAGCGCGCCGTAGTGGCGCTCGTTCAGGCGCCAGTCCTTGACCACCGGCAGCCAGGTGCGGTCCATGCCGTCCAGCACGTGCCAGAGGGTGTGGATGGCGCGCTTGAGCACGCTGGTATAGGCGACGTCGAAATCCCAGCCCTCGGCCTTGAGCAGCTGGCCGGCCTTTCGGGCCTGTTCGACCCCGGTGGGGGTCAGGTCCACATCGGTCCAGCCGGTGAAGCGGTTTTCGAGGTTCCAGGTGGATTCGCCGTGGCGGATCAGGACGAGCTTGTACATGGCAGAAGGCGGTTTCGGGGGGATTGGCGGGGGCGGCAAACCCGACATTCTAAAATCCCCCCTTCTCAAGAAAGGGCTGATGTGAGTTTCCTCATCGACAACTGGATGCTGATTGCCGTGGCTTTCGTCTCGGGCGCGCTGCTGGTGTGGCCTGCCGTGGCCCGTGGCGGCCGTGCCGGCACGCTGTCCGCCAACGACGCCGTGATGCTGATGAACCGCGAAAAGGCAGTGGTCATCGACGTGAGCGGTGCCGACGAGTTCGCCAGCGGCCACATTGCCGGCGCGCGCAACCTGCCGCTGGACAGTCTGGAGGCCGACCTGCCCGGGGCGGTCAAGAACAAGGCCACCCCGCTGATCATGGTGTGTGCCTCGGGCGTGCGCTCCAACCGGGCAGTGGGCATCGCCAAGAAGCTGGGCTACGAGAACGCGCATTCCCTGACGGGTGGCATGGGTGCCTGGCGCACCGCCAACCTGCCGGTGGAAAAGGCTTGAGAATCTGGCTTCCTGTCACTGTTCCAGCGAAAGTCCTGCCATGTCCGCCGTCCGCATGTACACCACCGCCGTCTGCCCGTACTGCATCCGGGCGAAGTCGCTGCTCAAGCAGCGTGGCGTGGCGCAGATCGAGGAAATCCGCGTCGACATCGACCCCGCCCAGCGCGAGCACATGATGGCCATCACCGGCCGGCGCACCGTGCCGCAGATCTTCATCGGCGAACGCCACGTGGGCGGCTGCGACGAGCTGATCGCCCTGGACAGCCGGGGCGAGCTGGGCGCGCTGCTGGCGGCCTGAGCATGGCTCTATGCTCCGCCGCTGCGCGGGGCGCTGCCCCCGAGGGGGGTGCGTTCCGGGTCTGGGGCGGTCCGGCACCCGGAACCGGCACCTGAGATAATCCCGCCATGTGAGCCCGCCGCGCGAGCGTCCTCGCCCGGCGGGCTTGTCTTGTGACCCTTTCCAACCCAGAGTTTTTCCATGGCCGACGAGCAGCAAGCCCCCGTGTTCCAGATCCAGCGCGTGTACCTGAAGGAGGCCTCGCTGGAGCAGCCCAATTCGCCCGCCATCCTGCTCGAACAGGCGCAGCCCACGGTGGACATCCAGCTGGGCGTAGGCGCGGAGCCCGTGGCCGAGGGCATCTTCGAGGTCACCGTGACCGCCACCGTGCAGACCAAGATCGAGGACCGGACCGTGTTCCTGGTTGAGGCCAAGCAGGCCGGCATCTTCGAGATCCGCAACCTGCCGCAGGATCAGCTCGGCCCCATCCTGGGCATCGCCTGCCCGCAGATCGTCTACCCCTACCTGCGTGGCAACGTGGCCGACGTCATCCAGCGCGGCGGTTTCCCGCCGGTGCACCTGGCCGAGATCAACTTCCAGGCCATGTTCGAGCAGCAGCAGGCGGGCACCGCCCAGTAAGTCCGCCATGGACATCCTGGTCGCGGGCGCGGGTGCCTGGGGCACGGCCCTCGCGGCCAGTGCCGCCCGCGCCGGGCGTCAGGTCACCCTCTGGGCACGTGACGCCGCGCAGGCCCAGGCCATGCGCGCCACGCGCGAGAACGCCCGCTACCTGCCGGGCCACGCGCTGCCGCCCGATCTGACCCTGGTATCGGGCGACCTGCCTGCCGCGGCCGCCGGCCGCGACCTGGTCGTCATCGCCACGCCCATGGCCGCGCTGCGACCCACCTTGCTGGCCCTGGCCGGCACCCCGGCCGCCGTGGCCTGGCTCTGCAAGGGCTTCGAACTCGCCCAGGGCGAGGCGCAGGGCCTGCTGGGCCATGAAATCTGGGCCCAGGTGGCGCCCGCACACCTGCCGCAGGCCCGCTGTGGCGTGCTCAGCGGCCCCAGTTTCGCGCAAGAGGTGGCGCGCGGCCAGCCCACCGCCCTGGTGGCCGCCAGCGCCGATGCCGGCGTGCGAGCCGCCCTGGTGGCGGCCTTTCACGGCCCCGGCCTGCGGGTCTACGCCAACGACGACGTAGTCGGCGTGGAAGTGGGCGGCGCGGTCAAGAACGTGCTGGCCATCGCCACCGGCCTGTGCGACGGCCTGCAGCTGGGCCTGAACGCGCGCGCCGCGCTCGTCACCCGCGGCCTGGCCGAGATGACGCGCCTGGGTCTGGCGCTGGGCGCGCGGGCCGAGACCTTCATGGGTCTTTCCGGTCTGGGCGACCTGGTGCTGACCGCCACCGGAGACCTGAGCCGCAACCGCAAGGTGGGCCAGCTGCTGGCCCAGGGCCTGAGCCTGGCGCAGGCGGTCGATTCGCTGGGGCATGTGGCCGAGGGCGTGTACAGCGCCCGCACCGTGGTCCGGCGTGCCCGCCACCTGGGCGTGGACATGCCCATCGCCGAGGCGGTGGTGGCGCTGCTGGATGGCCGGCTGGATCCGGCCGAGGCGGTGGTGCGGCTCATGGGGCGAGAGCCGACAGCCGAATCGCCCACGACCTGACGCGCGCCGCGGCATGCGGTCGCCTTGACCAGCGTCAATGCGGCGCGTGGAGCTGCAGCCCATCATGGAACCCTCCACAGGAGGTTTCATGACACGCCGCATCCTGATCGTCCAGGCCCATCCCGATGCCACCCGTCCCCATTTGTGCCACGCACTGGCCGAGAGCTATGCCGAAGGCGCGCGCTCAGCTGGCCACGAGGTCCATGCGCTGGCCATCGCCGAGCTGGATTTCCCGATGCTGCGTTCGCAAGACGAATGGACCAAGGGGGAGCTGCCTGCCGCGCTGGCACCAGCGCAGGAGGCCATCGCCTGGGCAGAGCACATCGTGCTGTTCTTTCCGCTCTGGCTGGGCGACATGCCGGCGTTGCTCAAGGGTTTCCTGGAGCAGGTGGCGCGACCCGGTTTCGCCTTCGGATCCGAGGGCGGCAACCCGTTCGGCCGCAAAGGGCTGGTCGGACGCTCAGCCCGCGTGGTCGTGACCATGGGCATGCCTGCGCTGGTCTACCGCTGGTACTTTCGTGCTCACAGCGTCAAGTCGCTGGAACGCAACATCCTGGGCTTTGTCGGCATCTCGCCGATCCGGCAGACGCTGGTGGGCAGCGTGGAACAGCTGGGCGACGCGGGCGTGGCGCGCTGGCGCGGGCGCCTGCGGGCGCTGGGCGCGCAGGCGGCTTAAAACTCCAGGTTGTCGATCAGCCGCGTGGTGCCCAGCCGCGAGGCGCCCAGTGCGACAAGCTGGCCGGCCTGTCGGTCCGCCGCGTCGGGCGGCTGCAGGTCGTGGCGGCGGCGCACCGTGAGGTAGTCGGTTTTCCAGCCGCGCGCATTCAGCGCCTGCGCGGCCTGGGCTTCAAGGGTGGCCAGGTCGCCGCCGGACAGCGCCCGTTCGGACAGCGCGCGCAACGCCATCGAGAGCTGCACCGCCTCGGCGCGCTCGGCGGCCGACAGGTAGCCGTTGCGCGAGCTCAGCGCCAGGCCATCGGCGGCGCGCTGGGTCGCGCCGGCGTGGACGGTGACGGGCAGCGCGAACTGGCGCGCCATGGCGGTCACCACCATCAGCTGCTGGTAGTCCTTGCGGCCGAACACCGCGTGGCCCTGGCCCCGAGCCTGGGCGAACACGCACTGGAACAGTTTCATGACCACGGTGCACACGCCAGTGAAGAAGCCGGGGCGGAAGTGGCCTTCGAGGATGTCGGCCAGTTCGGGCGGCGGCGCCACCTTGAAGCCCTGGGGCTCGGGGTACAGGTCCTTCTCGGACGGCGCGAACACGATGTCGCACCCTTCTGCCTCGAGCCGGGCGCAGTCGGCCTCCAGGGTGCGCGGGTAGGTGTCGAAGTCCTCGTGCGGCGCGAACTGCAGCCGGTTCACGAACACGCTGGTCACGGTCACGTCGCCCAGCGGCCTGGCCTGGCGCACCAGGGCCAGGTGGCCGTCGTGCAGGTTGCCCATGGTGGGCACCAGGGCCGGCGAATCGAAAGGGCTGAGCGCGGCGCGCAGGTCGGCGATGGTGTGGACGATTTTCATTCGGGCATCACCAGGCATGCAGGGCATCGTCGGGGAAGGTGCCGTCCTTGACGGCTGCGACGTAGGCGGCCATGGCCGAGCGCACGCTGGTCTGGCCTTCCATGAAGTTGCGCACGAACTTGGGGTTCTTGCCGAGGTTGATGCCCAGCATGTCGTGCATCACCAGCACCTGGCCGGCCGTGCCCTTGCCCGCGCCTATGCCTATGGTGTGGCAGGTCTTCAGCTCGCCGGTCAGCTCGGCCGAGAGCGCGGCTGGCACCATCTCCAGCACCAGCATGGCGGCGCCGGCGTCCTGCAGTTCGTGGGCCT
>CAMLQP010000241.1 GCA_946482115.1 uncultured Comamonadaceae bacterium | reverse complement strand
GCCCAGCATCATGATGGCGTGGCGCAGCGCGCCGATCTCGTGCCGGCCACCGTACAGCGCAGAGTTCACGCGCAGCAGCAGGCGGTAGGCCAGCACCGGGTCCTGGCGCACGTAGCGCTCCACCCGTTCGATGGATGCATCCTTTTCCAGCGCCTGGCGGATCAGGGCAATGGCCACCGGGTCGCAGCCGGGCGCGCGGTGGCGGGTGGTGTGGAGCACGTCGTCGTCGGGCCAGCCCAGTACGCCCCAGGCGCCCGCCTCGTCGAGGCAATGGTCGGCCAGCGCCCGGCTGCACACGTTGCGGTAGATCTGTCCCGACCGGATCGGACTGGGCCGGGTCGGCACGGGCACCGCCGCGGTGGGCCGGCACTGCAGCGCCTCCAGGGCGTCGGCGGCGTCCAGGTGCAGCAGGCTGCGCACGTCCAGCGGCACGTTGTATTGGTGGCGCACCTCGGCAAAGTCCGCGCGGCGGATGAGCTGGTGGCCGTGCTGCACGGCCTGCGACAGCAAGGCCAGGCTTTCCGGGCGGCCGAACAGCGCCGACGGCACTTCCAGGCAGGTGTTGGGCACCGGCGCGCAGCGCAGGGCCTGGTGCAGCAGCGAGGGCGATTCCAGCGCGAGGATGAGCATGGGCGCAGCCACCGGCCAGTCGTCGCCCAGCACCTGCATCAGGTGGGCGGCGTCGACCGAGGCCGGGTCGGTGGGCAGCACCGTCAGGCGCACCGCCGCGAGCAGCCGGTGCCGGTTCCAGACCGGCTGGTAGGCCATCGCGACGCTGTCAAGGACGGTGTGGCTCATGCGGCGGGTCCGGTGTCAGCTCAGGTACTGGAACAGCGAGAGCTTCTGGATCGAGGCGTAGGACTGGAGCGCCGCCTGGGCCCCCACTTCCATGGTCTTGAACTCCGAGTACGCCTTGACCAGGTCGATGTCGACCAGCCGGGAGTTCTCTATGGTGTGGTCGGCCTCCCGGTTGCCGAGCATGTTGTCCATCGAGTCGGCACGGTTGAGCCACTCGCCGGCCTGCGCGCGGGCCATCAGCATGCGCTCGTGCCCTGCGTCGAGTTCGGCCAGGGCGCGGCCCAGGTTGTGGGTACGCTGGGCGGCGTCGCCGCTGCTGCCGCTGTCCAGGTGCAGGGTGTCGATGACGTCCTGCATCACCCGGAACATGTCGGTCGGAGCGTTGGACGGTGTGATGTCCAGCTGGTCACCGGCCCGCGGTTCGCCACTGAGCTGGAAGGACATGCCGTCGAATTCGATCTGCGTGCCTGTGCTGTAAGGCATGCCGGTCTGGCCGGGCACGGGGGTGCCGGTGGTCACGTCGACCACGCTGTACTGCATGGCGCCGGCGGTGCCGCTGAAGTCGATGCGGTAGTCGTGGCCTGTGAGCGCCGAGGGGTCGCTGACACGGCCGGTGTCGGCGCGCAGGCTGCCGGTGTTGCCGGCGGCCAGGTCGATGGAGAAGGTGCCGTTGCCGGCGGGAATGCGCATCCAGATGGCCTCGCCGTCCATGGCGTTGGGCAGTTGGTTGTCGCCGGCGGCCTTCTGGCCGCGCTGGCCGTCGAAGCGCACCTCGTTGCTGCCGCTGCCGAACTCCTGCACGAACGGCACGGGCGAGCCGCCCAGTCCGCCGAAGAGGCTCTGCCCGGCGCTGTTCTGGCGGTTCACCGCCGCAAACAGCTGCTCGCGCAGCCCTTCGATTTCCTTGGCCAGCGCCTGGCGTTCGGTGGGGCCGTGGCCGGCGTTGCCGCCCGCAATGATCAGCTCGCGCACCCGCTGCACCAGGTCGCCCGCTTCGCCCAGCGCGCTCTCGGCCTGCTGGATGCTGGTGCGCGAGGACTCCAGCGCGCGCTGGTCGGTCTGCACGCGCGAGAGCCGGGTCTGCACCGCTTCGGACAGGGCGGCGGCCACCGGGTCGTCGCTGGCGCGCAGCACCTGCTTGCCGCTGGCGATGCGCTCCTGCTGTGCGGCCATCTCCGCCTGGCGCTTGGTGAGCTGGGCGATGGTGGTGTCGTAGGTGTGGGCGGTGGCGACTCTCATGTCGGGGCTCCGGTGGATCAGCGCATGGTCTGCAGCAGCGTGTCGAACGTGCCCTGGGCGATCTGCATGAACTTGGCGGCGGCCTGGTAGGCCTGCTGGTACTGCAGCAGGCGCGCGGCCTCCTCGTCCAGGTTGACGCCCGAGACCGCGGCGCGGGCGGCTTCGTTGCTGGCGGCCACCTGGCCGGAGTAGCTGGCGGCGAACTGCGCGCCCTGCACCCGCGTGCCGATGTCGGAGAGCACCGCGCTGTAGCCGTTGGAGAGCGAGACGCCGTCGAAGGTGGCGAGGTCGCGCAGCGCAAGCATGCCGCCGGCGTTGCCGCCGTTCTGACCGTAGTTGGTGGCAGGCGCGGCGGTGATGGCGAAGCTGTCACCGGCCGACGGGTTGCCGCGCAGCGTGAGGCTCCAGCCGTTGAGCACGATGGGCTGGCCCGGCGTGTAGTTGTAGCTCGCGGGTGGGCCCACGTTGTCGGGCGGCGGGTTGCCTGGGCCCAGGCCGGTGGCGGTGAAGCTGCCGTCGGCCAGGAAGGTCAGGGTCACCGGATCGGTGAGGTTGGCCGAGGGCTCCACCGGATACAGGCTGACGATGCCCATGCCGCTGGTGTTGCCGCTGCCGGGCGTGACCATCACCGGGCTGGCCGCGGCAAGGCGGTCGGCCGCGCTCACGGCCATCTGCATGTTGCGGGCGACCGCTGCGAACGGGCGCACGAGGAAGCCGTCGCCCGTGGCAGCAGCGCCGCTGTCGATCTGGAAGCTCAGGCCGTCGAGCTCGGCCGGCAGGCCGGCGAAGGAACTGATCTGGCCGTCGGAGAGGCGCACGATGTCGACGCCGGTGGCCGTGAAGTTGACCTGGTAGTCCGACGGCTGGAGGGCCGTGGGGTCGCTGACCTCGGCGTGCATCACCGCATTGCCCGTGTTGGTGGGCACGGGCAGGCCGGCCACATCGGCCGGCGGCACGAAGAAGGGCTCGCCGGTGCCGCCCTGCAGGTTCACGCCGAGCGCGTGCTGGGTGTTCACCGTCGTGGCCAGCGCCAGCGCCATGCGGCCGATCTGGTTGGTGACGTCCTTCAGGTCTTCGTCGATGAACTGCACGACGCCGCCCAGTTTGCCGCCCAGGGCGCTGCCGTTGAGCTCCATCGTGGAGCTGCCCTGCTGGAACTGGATGCGCTGCTGCGAACCGTCGGTGCTGTCGGGCACCACGGCCAGGCGGGCGGCACCGCTGCCCAGCACCAGCGGCTGGCTGCCGGCGACGAACACATTGATGCGGCCGTCGTCGGCGTTCACCGTGCTCACCTGCACCAGCTTGCTGAGCTCGCCGATGAGCTGGTCGCGCTGGTCCAGCAGGTCGTTGGGTTCGCCGGCGTTGCCCTGGTTCTCCAGGATCGTCTGGTTGATCTTGGCAATGTCCGCGGCCAGCCGGTTGATGTTGTTCACCGTGTCGCCCACCTGCTGGCGGGCGCTGGTGGTGAGGATGTCCAGCTGGCCGGCGGTGTCGCGCAGGCGCGAAGCAATCTCCTCGCCGCGCCCGATCACCACCGAACGAGCGGCCATGTTGGTGGGCGACGAGGCCACGTCGGACCAGGCGTTGAGCAGGTCGTTCATCGCCGCGCCCAGGCCACCCTCACCGGTCGGGAAGATGTTCTCCAGCTGCGCCAGCCGCGCCAGGCGTTCGCTGTCGGCTGAGGCCACCGAGCTGGAGAGCTGGGCCTCGCGCGTGAGGTAGGCGTCGTGCACGCGGCCCACGGTGCCCAGCTCGACCCCCTTGCCGAGGAAGAAGCCGCCCAGCGGCTGGTAGCCCGCGCTGCGCATCTCCACCGTCTGGCGCGAATAGCCTGCAGTGTTGACGTTGGCGATGTTGTGCCCGATGACCTGCAGCGCCGACAGATTGGCGGTGAGGGCCTGGGAACCGATGTTGAGTGCGGACGACATGGCGGTGTTCCTGCGCTCAGTTCAGGGCCGAGACCTGCGCACGCTGCAGGTTGAGCGTCATGTTGATCGCCCGGCTGAGCTTGGCCGCGTACTGCGGATCGGTGGCGTAGCCGGCGCGCTGCAGGCTGCTGGCGAAGCCGTTCACCGAGCCGATCTGGTCCATGGCCTTGTCGTAGCGCGGGCTGCGCGTGATCAGGCGCGCGTAGTCGCGGAAGGAGTCGGCGTAGGAGTCGTAGGCGCGGAAGCGCGCGGTGGTCTTGCGCGGCACGCCGCCCACGTATTCGGTGGTCGTCACCTCGGCCACCTTGCCCTTCCACGAGGACGTGGCCTTGATGCCGAACAGGTTGTAGGACGGTGTGCCGTCGCGCATGCGGATCTCGCTCTTGCCCCAGCCGGTCTCGTGGCCGGCCTGACCAATCATGTAGCCGGCCGGAATGCCCGATTCGCGCGCCACGGTGGCCGCCGCCTGCTGGTGCTGCTGCACGAAGGCGGCGTGGCGCTGGCTGGGCGACATCGCGCGCCGTGCGGCGGCGGAGGTCTGGTCGGTGCCGGCGGATGCCTCGGCGCCGGTCGCGGGCGCGGCCGGTGCGTACTTGAGCAGGTTGCGCAGGTCCGAGCGCTTGAGCGGCTTGAACTCCG
>CAMLQP010000240.1 GCA_946482115.1 uncultured Comamonadaceae bacterium | reverse complement strand
GAGCGCCAGGATGTTGGTCTGGAAAGCGATGCCGTCGATCACGCCGATGATGTCGTTGATCTGGCGCGAGGCGGTGTTGATGTCGTCCATGGTGCGCACCATCTGGCCCATGACGTGCCCGCCCTGCTGGGCGGATGACGCTGCGGTCTGGACCACGCCCTGCGCCTGCCCCGCCGCGTCGGCCGACTGGCGCACGGTGCTGGTGATCTCCTCCATGCTGGCCGCGGTCTCCTCCAGGTTGCTCGCGGCCTGCTCGGTGCGGTGGCTCAGGTCGTGGTTGCCGCTGGCGATCTGCGCGCTGGCGGTGCTGATGCTGGCGATGGAGTCGCGCACGCTGCCGATCACGTTGACCAGCGACGCGCTCATGGTGGACAGCGCCCGCATCATCTCGGCGATCTCGTCGCGGCCATTGACCGGCACGTCGGCGGTCAGATCGCCCGCCGCCACGCGGTTGGCCACGGCCACCGCCTCGCTGATGGGACGCACCACCGAGCGGCTGATCAGTATGGCGACCCCCATGCCCAGCGCCGCCAGGCCGGCCATCAGGCCCAGGCTAGTCCAGGTGGCACGCACGCCGTTGGCCGTGGCGCGGGTCTGCAAGGCGGCGGCGTCCTCGGAAATCTGCGTGGCCAGCTCGCGCACCAGGCGCGCGGGCTCGCGGTCCATGCCCGACACGGCCTTGTCGCCGGCGGCGCTGTCGAAGCTGGCAGCCTCAAAGGCCTTGAAACCCGCCCGGTAGCCCTGCGCCATCTTCTGGTGCTCGGCCATGAAATCGCGCGCCATGTCCTGTGCCTTGCCCGGCGGCAGCGCCGCCAGCAGCGCCCTGGAGCGGTCGGAGACGTCTTTTTCCACCTTCTGGAACGCCCCCCAGAAGCGCTCCAGCTGCTTGGGGTCCTGCCCGCGCAGCAGGGTGTTTTTCCACTCCTGCACCTGGGTCTTGAACTGGCTTTCGATCTCGCGCGCGGTGCGCTCCCGCTCCAGCGATTGCGCCACCTCGGTGTTGTAGAGCGCCAACGCCGAATTGAGCGAGTAGATGCCCCCCAGTCCGGCCAGCAGCATCAGCAGCAGGATGGCGCCGAACGCCAGGGGCAATTTCAACTTGAGTTTCATCGCCTTCTCCATGGACAGGTATGCCCACGCTAGCGGATGTGCAAGACCTTGTAAAGAAAAACGCCGCGCAAGGCGCGGCGTCAGCAATTTCTATCAGAGCGGGCCGGCTCAGGCCACGAGCAGGGCGTCCAGTTTCTGCGCATCGGCACAGAAGGCACGTATGCCCTCGGCCAGCTTTTCGGTGGCCATCGCATCGTCGTTGAGCGCGTAGCGGAAACCCGGCTCGTCATAGGACACCGGCTCCAGAGCCAGGGCCCGGGCCGCCTCGGGCAGCAGCGCGCGCGGCAGCGGCGCCTCGGTCGCGGCCAGCTGGGCCAGCAGGTCCGGGCTGATGGTCAGCAGGTCGCAGCCGGCCAGCGCCTGGATCTGGCCGATGTTGCGAAAGCTCGCCCCCATGACCTCGGTGGTGATGCCGAAGTGCTTGTAGTGCTCATAGATGCGCCGCACCGAACGCACGCCCGGGTCGTTGGCGCCGGCCATGGCCGCCTCGTCCCACCCGCTGCCGGCGGACTTCTTGTACCAGTCGTAGATACGGCCCACGAAGGGCGAGATCAGCTGCACCCTGGCCTGCCCGCAGGCCACCGCCTGGCAGAACGAGAACAGCAGCGTGAGGTTGGTGTGTATGCCACGGCGTTCCAGGCGCTCGGCGGCGCGTATGCCCTCCCAGGTGGCCGCCACCTTGATCAGCACGCGATCAATGTGGATGCCTTCGGCCTGGTAGAGCTCGATCAGCCGCTCGGCCCGGACCACCGTGGCCTCGGTGTCGAAACTCAGGCGGGCATCCACCTCGGTCGACACCCGGCCCGGTATCAGCGACAGGATCTCGCAGCCGAAACGCACCAGCAGCCGGTCGACCACCTCGTCAAGCGGCCGGCCACGGAAACGCGCCGCCGTGTCCTTGAGCAGGGGCGCGTACTCGGGCTTCTGCACCGCCTTGAGGATCAGCGACGGGTTGGTGGTGGCATCCCGCGGGCGGTAGGCCCCGAGCTGGTGGAAGTCGCCGGTGTCGGCGACCACCGTGGTGTGCTGCTTGAGCGCGTCGAGCTGGTTCATGCCTGTGGATTATCGATGAAATAAAGTTACAGTCGCGGTACACACACCCTGAACCGCCATGCTGGACCGCATCACCGCCTCCCTGCCCTCGCTGGCGCCCGCCGAACAGCGCGTCGCGCGCCTGGTGCTGGCCGATCCGCGCAGCTTTGCCACCTTGCCCGTGGCCGAGCTGGCACTGCGCGCCCACGTCAGCAAGCCGACCGTGATCCGCTTCTGCCGCAGCATGGGCTACGACGGCCTGAGCGACTTCAAGCTCAAGCTGGTCGGCACGGTGAGCGAAGGCGTTCCCTTCATCCACCGCAGCGTGGACGCCGACGACAAGACCAGCGACGTGATGGTGAAGGTGGTGGACAACGCCGTGGCCGCCTTCCTCAAGTACCGCAACGACGCCTCCACCGCCGCCCTGGAGCGCGCCGCCGACGCGCTGCACAACGCCTACCGCAAGGGGCGGCGCATCGAGTTCTTCGGCGTCGGCAACTCCGGCGTGGTGGCGCAGGACGCCCAGCACAAGTTCTTCCGCCTGGGCGTGCACACCGTGGCGCACAGCGATGGCCATATGCAGGTGATGAGCGCCTCGCTGCTGGGGCCGGGCGACTGCGTGGTGGTGGTCTCCAACTCGGGCCGCACGCGCGACCTGATGGACGCCACCGACATCGCGCGCAAGCACGGCGCCACCACCATCGTGATCACCGCCAGCGGCTCGCCGCTGGCCGCCGCCGGCCACATCCACCTGGCCGCCGACCACCCCGAGGGCTACGACCGCTACAGCCCCATGGTCTCGCGCCTGCTGCACCTGCTGATCATCGACGTGCTGGCCACCTGCCTGGCCCTGCGCATCGGCAGCAAGCTGCAACCGATGCTGGCCGAGATGAAAAGCAACCTCAAAAGCAAACGCTACGCTTGAGCCCCCACGCTCCGCCGCTGCGCGGGTCGCTGCCCCCCGAGGGGGCTGACCTGCCTTGGGGCGGCCCGGCGGCAGGTCGGTTTCCCCGCGGGCGGAGGGTCAGAAATGAATGCCGCGCATCATCTGCTGCATGGCGATGGCTTCGGGTGACAGCTGAGCCTTGACGCCCTTCTCGCCCTTGGCCGCCGCCGAGTCGGGGAACATGCGGAAGCTGGTGTTCATCACGATCTGCGCGATGCGCGGCACGAAGGCGTGCAGCACCTGACCGGTCACCCCCAGGCGCGTGGCGATGCGCACCGGCTTGAAGATGCAGGCCTGCGCGATCATGTCGGCCGCTTCTTCGGGCGAGAGCGTCGGCACGTTCTTGTAGATCTGCGTCGGCGCGATCATGGGCGTGCGCACCAGCGGCATGTTGATGGTGGTGAAGGTCACGCCCTGGTCGGCGAACTCGCTGGACGCACAGCGCGTCCAGGCATCGAGCGCGGCCTTGCTGGCCACGTAGGCCGAGAAGCGCGGCGCGTTGGTCAGCACGCCGATGGAGCTGATGTTGACCACGTGGCCCTTGCGCTTGGCCACCATGCCCGGCAGCAGGCCCATGGTCACACGCAGGCAGCCGAAGTAGTTGAGCTGCATGGTGCGTTCGAAATCGTGGAAGCGGTCGTAGCTGCCCTCGATGGCACGGCGGATGGAGCGCCCGGCGTTGTTGATCAGGAAGTCCACGCTGCCGTGGTTCTCGACCAGAAGCTGCACGAAGCGGTCGCAGTCCGCCATGTCGGCGATGTCGGCCGGATAGGCGACGAAGGCATAGCCCTTGGCCTTGGCCTCGGCGCAGGCTTCGTCGAGCTTGTCCTGGTCGCGGCCGCAGATGATGGTGGTGGCGCCGGCCTCGGCGAACTTGTGCGCCGCCGCCAGGCCGATGCCCGACGAACCGCCCGTGACCAGCACCACCTTGCCCGCCACCGTGCCGCGCAGGCTGCGGTCGATGTGCAGCTCGGGGTCGAGGTGGCGCTCCCAGTAGTCCCACAGCCGCCAGGCGTAGTCCTTGAGATTGGGGCAGGCCACGCCCGAGCCCTTGAGCGCGGCCAGCGTGTCGCGGCAGTCGAAGCGCGTGGGGTAGTTGACGAAGGTGAGCATGTCCTCGGGCAGGCCCAGGTCCTTCATCACCGCGTTGCGGATGCGGCGCACCGGCGCCAGCGCCATCAGGCCCTTCTTCACGCTGCGGGGGATGAAGCCCAGCAGTGCGGCATTGACGAACAGGTTCATGCGCGGCGCGTGCGCGGCGCGGCTGAAGATGTCGAGCACGTCGCCCACGCGGTAGCCCACCGGGTCCACCAGGTGGAAGCACTTGCCCGCCAGGCCGCTCTGGTGGCTGATGACGTTCAGCGCGTCCACCACGAAATCCACCGGCACGATGTTCACTCGCCCGCCTTCCAGGCCCACGCTGGGCATCCAGGGCGGCAGGATCTGGCGCATGCGCTGGATCAGCTTGAAGAAATAGTAGGGCCCGTCGATCTTGTCCATCTCGCCGGTGGTGCTGTCGCCCACCACCA
>CAMLQP010000239.1 GCA_946482115.1 uncultured Comamonadaceae bacterium | reverse complement strand
CGCCAAACACGGCGGCCATGGCCTCGATGGTGGTGCGCACCACGTTGTTGTAGGGATCCTGCTCGGTGAGCGACCAGCCCGAGGTCTGGCTGTGCGTGCGCAGCATCAGGCTCTTGGGGTTCTTGGCGTTGAAGCCCTTCATGATGCGGCACCACAGCAGGCGCGCGGCGCGCATCTTGGCCACTTCCAGGTAGAAGTTCATGCCGATGGCCCAGAAGAACGAAAGGCGCCCGGCGAACTCGTCCACGTCCATGCCCTTGGCGATGGCGGTCTTCACGTATTCCTTGCCGTCGGCCAGGGTGAAGGCCAGCTCCAGCGCCTGGTTGGCGCCCGCCTCCTGCATGTGGTAGCCCGAGATCGAGATCGAGTTGAACTTCGGCATGTTCTTGGCCGTGTACTCGATGATGTCGCCGATGATCTTCATCGACGGCTCGGGCGGGTAGATGTAGGTGTTGCGGACCATGAACTCCTTGAGGATGTCGTTCTGGATGGTGCCGCTCAGTTGGTCTTGCGAGACGCCCTGCTCCTCCGCCGCCACCACGTAGCCGGCCAGCACCGGCAGCACGGCGCCGTTCATGGTCATGGACACCGACACCTGGTCCAGCGGAATGCCGTCGAACAGGATCTTCATGTCCTCCACGCTGTCGATGGCCACGCCGGCCTTGCCCACGTCGCCGGTCACGCGCGGGTGGTCGCTGTCGTAGCCCCGGTGGGTGGCCAGGTCGAATGCCACCGACACGCCCTGCCCGCCAGCCGCCAGCGCCTTGCGGTAGAAGGCGTTGGATTCCTCGGCGGTGGAGAAGCCCGCGTACTGGCGGATGGTCCAGGGCCGCACCGCGTACATGGTGGCCTGCGGGCCGCGGATGAAGGGCTCGAAACCCGGCAGCGTGTCGGCGTGCGGCAGCCCGGCCACGTCGGCTGCGGTGTACAGCGGCTTGACCGTGATGCCGTCCGGCGTGACCCAGTTCAGGCTGTCCAGCGAGCCGTTCTTGACGGACTTGGCGGCGGCTTTCTCCCAGTCGGACAGGCTGGCTTGGCGGAATTCGGAGTCACTCATGGCGGTCGGCTTCGGCGTTGTCGGAACGTGACGATTCTACATCATTCATAATTATTGATGCAAAATGCATGAGCTGATACACTCGGCACCCACATGAACGCGCCCACCGCACCTTCCGCCCTGACCCCACGCGCCCTTTACGAAGAAGTGGCCGAGCGGCTGCGCCAGCGCATTTTCCGCCGCGAGCTGGAACCGGGCAGCTGGATCGACGAGCTCAAGCTGGCCGAGGAATTCGGCATCAGCCGCACCCCGCTGCGCGAGGCGCTCAAGGTGCTGGCCACCGAAGGCCTGATCACCATGAAGGTGCGCCGCGGCGCCTACGTCACCGAGGTCAGCGAACAGGACCTGGCCGAGGTCTACCACCTGCTGGCACTGCTCGAATCGGACGCCGCCGCCGCCGTGGCCGAGCAGGCCACCGACGCCGAGCTCAAAGAGCTGCGCGACCTGCACGCCCAGCTCGAATCGGCCGCCAGCGGGGCCGACGCCTCGCGCGAGCGCTTCTTCGAGATCAACGAGCGCTTTCACCTGCGCCTGCTGGACCTGGCCCGCAACCGCTGGCGCGTGCAGATGGTGGCCGACCTGCGCAAGGTCATGAAGCTCAACCGCCAGCACTCGCTGCTCAAGACCGGACGGGTGCAGGAATCGCTGGGCGAACACGCCGCCCTGGTCGAGGCCATCAGCGCCCGCCAGCCCGACGTGGCGGCGCAGCGCATGCGCGAACACTTCCGCAACGGGCTGCAGGCCGCCGTCTGACGGGGCGGGCCGGCACGGCTTTGCTACAGTGGCGGCGAGACCCCGCCCCGCCACCAGACCACCATGACCGTCACGCCCCAGCCCGGCATACTCGCCCCCCTGCCCCAGCACGCCCGCTACCTCAGCCTGCAGCTGCGCACCGACGCCCAGCCGCACGACTGCCTGCGCGCGCTGGCGGCCCAGGCCACCGGCGAAGGCCTGGTGGCCGGCCTGGGAGCCGACCTGGTGGCGCGGCTGGGCGGCCAGATCGACGGGCTCAGGCCCTTCGCCGGCGTGGACGGCGCCCGCATGGTGCTGCCGCAGACGCCGGCCTCGCTGTGGCTGTGGCTGCGCGGCGACGACCGGGGCGAACTGCACCACCGCGGCCGCAAGCTGCAGGCGCTGCTGGCGCCGGCCTTCGACGTGGCCGAGATCACCGACGCCTTCGTCCATGCCGGCGGGCGTGACCTGACCGGCTACGAGGACGGCACCGAGAACCCCGAAGGCGATGCCGCCGAGGCCGCCGCCCTGGTGGCCGACGGCCCGCTGGCCGGCTCCAGCTTTGTGGCGGTGCAGCGCTGGTTGCACAACATGGCCCGCTTCGACAGCATGACCCGCCAGCAGCAAGATGACTGCGTGGGCCGCGAGCGCGACAGCAACGAGGAACTGGGAGACGCCCCCGCGTCAGCCCACGTCAAGCGCACCGCGCAGGAGGATTTCGAGCCCGAGGCTTTCGTGCTGCGCCGCTCCATGCCCTGGCTGCAGGGCAACGACGCCGGTCTGGTGTTCGTCGCCTTCGGCCGCAGCTTCCAGGCCTTCGAAGCGCAGCTGCGCCGCATGTCGGGCGCCGAGGACGGCATCACCGACGCCCTGTTCCGCTTCACCAAGCCGGTGACGGGCAGCTACTTCTGGTGCCCGGCGGTGCGCAACGGCCAGCTCGACCTCAGGCCCGCCGGCCTGTGAATGCCCGGGGCTAGGAGGACTCGCCCCGCCCCCACTCGCTCCAGTCCACGCGCCCCATCGACAGCGTCGTCAGCTCGTCGCTGAGCACGCGGTTCATCTTGGCGAACAGCTCCAGCTTGCGGGTGGTTTCCCGCAAGTGGTCGGCCAGGCGCTTGGAGATGCCCAGCAGCAGCTTGGCCCCCACGCCCGGCTCCTCGTGCAGCAGCTGCAGGAAGCTCTCCCGCGACAGCAGCGCCACCACCATGTCGGATGCCGCCACGCAGCTGGCGGACCGGGGCGCGCCGTCCAGCAGGCTCAGCTCGCCGATCAGGCTGCCCGGGCCCATCACCCGCACCACCAGCTTCTCGTCGTCGGGCTGCTGGCCGTTCTTCTCCACCGACAGGTCGCCCTCCACCACCAGCAGCATGTGGCCGCCGGCATCCACCTCGCCCTCGCGCACCAGCACCGTGCCCGCCTCGATGTCCAGCGGCTGCATGTACTCGACGACCTTGATCGCGTCCTCCAGGCTCAGCTCCTCCAGGGCGGAGGGCGTGATCAGCAGCCGCGCGGCACGCTCCTTGAGCGCCAGGGTGGGTCGGGCCGCGTCCGGGTTCATGGTCGGACAGCCGTCAGGCCACGGCGGCCAGCGACTCGGGCCGGGCGCTGGCCTGGCGCCACACGTCGCGCGGCGGCTGCGGCTTCAGGCGGTGGTCGCTCCAGACCTGGCGCCAGCGCCGCGCGCCCTTGAGGCCGTTGCGCAAGCCCAGCATGTGACTGGCCACCGAATACCAGGGCGCGCCGTCGCCGGCGTGCGCGCGCTCCATGTAGTCCACCATGGCCTCCTCGACGGCCTCGCGCGTCAGCTCGCGCGGCGCGTCGCCGTAGAACAGGTGGTCCCACTCGGTCATCAGCCAGGGGTTGTGGTAGGCCTCGCGGCCCACCATCACGCCATCCACATGCCTCAGGTGTTCGGCGATCTCGGCGTTGGTCTTGATGCCGCCGTTGATGGCGATGGTCAGGTGCGGGAATTCCTGCTTCAGCCGGTAGACGATGTCGTAGCGCAGCGGCGGGATCTCGCGGTTCTCCTTGGGCGACAGGCCCTTGAGCCAGGCGTTGCGCGCGTGCACGATGAAGACCTTGCAGCCGGCCTCGGCCACGGTGCCCACGAAGTTCGCGGCGAAGTCGTAGCTCTCTATCCTGTCAATGCCGATGCGGTGCTTGACCGTCACCGGAATGTCAACCACGTCGACCATGGCCTTGACACAGTCGGCCACCAGCGCCGCCTCGTTCATCAGGCAGGCGCCAAAGGCGCCGCGCAGCACCCGTTCGCTGGGGCAACCGCAGTTCAGGTTGATCTCGTCGTAGCCGCGCTCCTCGCCCATCACGGCGCAGCGCGCCAGGTCGACCGGCTCGCTGCCGCCCAGCTGCAGCGCCACCGGGTGCTCCTCGGGGTTGAACTGCAAATGCTGGGCCGCGTTGCCGTGGATCAGCGCGCCGGTGGTCAGCATCTCGGTGTAGAGCAGCGTGTGGCGGCTCAGCAGCCGGTGCAGGTAGCGGCAGTGGCGGTCGGTCCAGCCCATCATGGGGGCGACCGACAGACGCCAGGGGGAAACAGGGGAAGACATGCCCCGATTATCCCAGTCCCATGAAAAAACCCGCCCAAGGGCGGGTTGGACATGGACCGTGGAGACGGTCAGCCCATATGCAGACCGCCGTTGACCGAGAAATCGGCGCCGGTGGCGTAGCCGCCCTCGTCAGAGGCCAGCCAAGCGATGATGGAGGCGATCTCGCTGGGCTTGCCCAGGCGCTTGACGGGCACGGTGGCCACGATCTTCTCCAGCACGTCGGGACGGATGGCGTTGACCATGTCGGTGCCGATGTAGCCCGGGCTCACGGTGTTGACCGTCACGCCCT
>CAMLQP010000238.1 GCA_946482115.1 uncultured Comamonadaceae bacterium | reverse complement strand
AGTCGCCCAGGCTGGCCACCAGCGTGTGCAGCACGGTGGAGCGGTGCGAATAGACCACGCCCTTGGGGCTGCCGGTGGTGCCGGAGGTGTAGCACATGGCCACCGGGTCGCTCTCCTGGTGCGGCGGGTAGGACCAGCCCTCCCCGTCGGCCGCGCCCAGCAGGGTGTCGTAGTCGGCCAGGCCGTCGGGCACCGGCTGGCCCGAGAAGGCGAACACGATCACGTGCTCGAACGCATGCAGGTGCGCGAACTGCCGGTACAGGGGCAGCAGCACGTCGTCGACGATCAGGACCTTGTCGCGCGCATGGGCCGCGATGCCGCCGATCTCCTGCGGCGACAGGCGCAGGTTGAGCGTGTGCATGACGGCGCCCGCAGCCGGGATGCCGAAGTAGCACTCCAGGTGCGCGTGGTGGTTCCAGCACAGGGTGGCCACCCGGTCGCCCGGGCGCACGCCCAGCCCGTGCAGCGAGGCAGCCAGCGCCCGGGTGCGGCGGTACCACTCGCCGTAGGTGTGCCGCACCAGCGTCTTGTCGGGCCGGCGCGAGACGATTTCGTTGCTGGCGAACAGCCGCCCTGCCCGCTCCAGCAGGCTGTGGAGCGACAGCGGCACGTCCATCATGGTGCTGTGCATGGGGTTTCCTCCTGATGTCACGGGGCCAGCCGCTCCTGCAGCCACGGCACCAGCTGGTCCATCTGGGCCTGGGCACCCGCGTTGTCGGCCTCGCCCTCGTCGGGCTCGAAGTAGTGCAGCTGGTCCGGAAAGTCCAGGTAGGTCTTGTCCGCACTGCCCAGCGCGTCAAAAATCGCCCGCGAATGGGCGATCGGGTACACGTCCAGGTCCCGCCCGGCATTGACCACCACCACCGGCTCGGTGATGGCCGGCCCGTTGGCGATCAGGTTGGCCCGACTGGACAGGCCGGACCAGGTGGACAGCCAGGCGTCGGGCGTCTGGATCCGGCCGAAGCCGGTGAGCTGGAAGTTCATGAGGTCGGGCCGGTCGCTGAGCAGCGAGCCATAACCCCTCGGGCTGGGATCCAGCGAGTTGTCCACGTAATTCGGATTGGCCATGGTGCGGTAGATGGTCATCACCGGCTGGAAGGCGGCGCGCTGCAGCACCGACCGCTGCGCGGCCAGGCTCAGCCGGGCGAACTCCGGGCTGCTGCGAACGGCCTCGGCCTCGGCCTGCCGCGCCACCAGGGCCCGCGCGCGGGCGTCGATGCGGGCCACCCGCGCGATCTGGGCCTGGCGGTAGCGCCGCACGAAGTCCGGGTCGTAGCGCGACCAGGCCGGCGCGGGCACGAAACCGTTGGCCGGGTCGTACATGTCGAGCGCGGGATCGGTGAGCAGCGGGTCGCCCTCGTCGATGACCGAGGGGTCGATGACCTCGTTCATGATCAGCCCCTGCCCGCTGTGGGCGGCCGTGATCATCAGGGCGTCGAAAGGTGGCATCACCGCGTCGCGCAGCGCCGTCGGCCGGCCGGCCGGCGTGTGGCTCAGCCTGTCCTTGGGCAGGGCCTTGGCCTGGGCCTGGTACAGCCCGCCCAGCGAACCGCCGCCCGAGTTGCCCAGCCACACCACCTTCTCGATGCCGCGCTCCCTGAGCCAGCACACGTAGGCCGCCACGTCCAGGATGATCTGCTCGTGCACGCAGGTGGTGTCGTTGCCCAGCGTGCGCAGGTTGGCGCCCAGGCAGGCATAGCCCGCGCGCAGCAGCGCCGGGAAGGCGTAGTGCTGGGAAAAGTCCACGCGCGGGTGCGCCGCCAGCACCGCGACGCGCGGCCGCGGGTGCCGGCTGGGCGTCCAGTACAGGCCACGCACCTGGGTGCCGTCGTGGGCGTTCACGGTGGCCGGCGCGCAGGCCGCGAAACCGTCCACCGGCTCGCGAAAGCGTATCCAGCTGCCGCGCCAGTAGGTCTTGGAGAGAAGTCGCAGGCTCATGGAGGGGCCCCTCGGGGGCGTTCCTTATTTGACGGTTTCGACGATCCTGGTCCAGGTCGCCAGGTCCCGGGCCAGGAAGGCCCGGAAATCGGCCGGGCTCATGCGCAGGGGCTCGTTGCCCATGTCCAGCAGCTTGGGCGTGATGGCGGCGATCGACTCGCCAATGGCCACGTTGAGCCGGTTCACCACCTCCGGCGGCGTGCCCGCAGGGGCGACGAAACCATAGAACGGCACGACCTCGAAGCCCGGGTAGGTCTCGGCCACGGCCGGGATGTCGGGCAACCGGGTCATGCGCTGGGCGCTGGTCACCGCGATCACCTTCGCCTTGCCGGTCTGCAGCGTCGGCGAGGCCGCGGCCAGGCCGCCGAACACCAGGTGGATGTCGCCCGCCACCAGCCCCTGCAGGATGCCGCGCCCACCATAGGTCACGCCGGTGTAGTCGGCGCCGCTCACGCGCATCAGCCATTCAGTGGCCATGCCGCCGAAGGTGGTGGGTCCGGCGGAGCCGTAGTTGAGCTTGCCCGGCCGGGCCTTGGAAATCGCCACGGCGGACTTCAGGTCGTTCACGCCCAGGTCGGTGTTGACCATCACCACCATGGGGATGCGGACCATGGGGGCGATGGGCACCAGATCCTGCTGCGGGTCGAAGGGCAGCCTGATGCCCGCGGAGGTCTGGTTGATCGAATGCGAGCTGCTGACCACGCCGATGGTGTAGCCGTCCGGGGCGGCCTTGGCCACCGCGTCCGGGGCGATGGAATCGTTGCCGCCAGGCTTGTTCTCGATCACGAAGGGCTGGCCCAGGCGTTTTTCGATCTCGGGCGACATCAGGCGCGCGACCAGGTCAGAGCCGCCTCCAGGGGCCTGCGGCAGCACGACGCGGATCGGCCGGGCCGGCCAGGTCTGGGCCTGGACCTGGGTGACAGCCAGCAGCAGGGCGAGCATGCCCAGGGTCTGGGGGATTCGCATGGAAAGACTCCCGTGGGTTGAGGCAGCAAGGGCGGCGGCGCGGGCCGGCTCACTCGAAGGTCAGGCCCGAGGCCTTGACCAGGGCCGCCCAGCGCGCGCTGTCGGCCTTCATGCCCGCCAGGAAGCCCGGGCCGTCGGCCCAGTTCACGACGATGTCCATGCTGTCCAGCTTCCTGGCCATGTCGGCCGAGTCGAGGATGGCCTTGATCTCGGTCGTGACGCGGTTGGCGATGGGCTGCGGCATGCCGGCCGGGCCGACCAGGCCGTACCAGCCGATCCAGTTGAAGTCCGGGTAGCCCTGTTCCAGGAAGGTGGCCAGGTTGGGCAGCGAGGCGGCGCGGCGCGTGGCGCTGATGCCCAGCGGCACCAGCTGGCCGTTGAGCACGAAGGGGCGCGCGGTGGCCACCGAGAACAGCGCGATGTCGATCTGGCCGCCCAGCAGGTCCTGCATGGCCGGCCCTTCGCCCTTGTAGGGCACGCTCAGCATGCCCAGGTTGCGGCCCTTGTTGAAGGCTTCCAGCACCACCTGCGGGCCGCTGGCCGTGCTGCCGAACGACCACTTCTTGCCCGGGGCCTGCGCCACCAGGTCGGCCGCCGACTTGATGCCCAGGGCCGGGCGCGCCACCAGCAGCGTCACCGCGGCGCCGATGCGCGCCAGCGGCGTGAAATCCTCGATCGGGTCATAGCCGACGTTCTTGTACTGGATGGGCACCTGGATGTGCTGGGTCAGGGTCCACAGCAGCGTGTAGCCGTCGGGCGCCGCGTTCTTGACCGCCTGCGTGGCCACCAGGCCGTTGCCGCCGGGGCGGTTCTCCACCACCACCGGCTGGCCCAGGCGCTCGGCCAGGCGGGTGGTGAACTCGCGCAGCATCACGTCGCCCGAACCGCCGGGCGCCACCGGGGTGATGACCCGCAGCGGGCGCGACGGCCAGGCCGCCGTCTGGGCCGGGGCCGTCAGCGGCAGGCCGGCGGCCAGCAGGGGCAGGGATTGCAGCAGGTGGCGACGCTTGATCATGACCGGGCTCCTCAACAGGGTTGACATGAGCGCGGACTGTAGGTGCGCGTAGGGGTGCCCGCATCGTCGGAAGCGACGAGCGCGGGCAGCACCCCTCAGACGCGGCGGATCAGAGAAAGCGGTCCAGCAGCCGGCGGCTGTGGCGGTCCAGGTCCGCCAGCCGGCGGATCATGAAGTTGACCCCATGGGTGTCGGCGATCAGCAGCACACCGTGGCCCATGCGGCGGATGTCCTCCTCGCCCTTGAGCACCAGCGTGGCCGGCCCCCGGTCGGTCTCGACCTGCCAGGTGCTGGGCGTGGCGAAGCTGGACACCGACAGCAGGCGCCGGATCTCGGGCGTGAACTCGCGCCGGGCCAGTTCGTCCTCCACCAGCACGCGGGCCTCGGGCGGCAGCTCGTCCAGGCGCTCGATCCAGGCCAGTTCGTGGCCGTCCGGCCCCATCAGCGAAACCTGCCCGCCGGGCGCGCTGATCGGGTAGGCGCGCACCGGCACCACGCCTTCGTGGGCGGTGCCGTCGGCTGTGGTCAGCCGCAGTTTGCCAAAGGCATTGCGTTCCAGTTTCATTCGCCGCCCTCCGCCAGCGTCTCGGCATGCCGGGCCTGGGCCTGGTAGAGCCGCCAGTAGGCGCCCTCGCGGGCCATCAGCTCGTCGTGGGTGCCCTCCTCCACCTTGGTGCCCCGGTCCATCACCACCAGCCGGTCGGCCTTGCGCAGGGTGGACAGGCGGTGGGCGA
>CAMLQP010000237.1 GCA_946482115.1 uncultured Comamonadaceae bacterium | reverse complement strand
GCCACGAAGTCGCGCATCACGCGCTCCAGTTCGCGCTCGGGCATCTGCCCGTGGGCGACGGCGATGCGGGCCTCGGGCAGGATCTCTTCGAGCTTCTGGCGGCGGTTCTCGATGGTCTCCACCTCGTTGTGCAGGAAGTAGACCTGCCCGCCGCGCTTGAGCTCGCGCAGCACCGCCTCGCGGATCACGCCCGTGCCCTCATTGCGCACAAAGGTCTTGATGGCCAGGCGGCGCTGCGGCGCGGTGGCGATGACCGACAGGTCGCGCAGGCCCTCCAGCGCCATGCCCAGCGTGCGCGGGATGGGCGTGGCGGTGAGCGTGAGGACGTCCACCTCGGCGCGCAGGGCCTTCATCTGCTCCTTGTGACGCACGCCGAAGCGGTGTTCCTCGTCGATGATCAGCAGGCCCAGGTTCTTGAACCGGGTCTTCTCGCTCAACAGCTTGTGCGTGCCCACCACGATGTCCACGCTGCCCTCGGCGATGCCTTTCATGGCGGCGGTGATTTCCTTGGCCGAGCGGAAACGGCTCATCTCGGCGATCTTGACCGGCCACTTGGAGAAGCGGTCCACCAGCGTCTGGTAGTGCTGCTCGGCCAGCAGCGTGGTGGGCGCCAGGAAGGCCACCTGCTTGCCGCCCGTCACCGCCACGAAGGCGGCACGCAGCGCCACCTCGGTCTTGCCAAAGCCCACGTCGCCGCAGACCAGCCGGTCCATGGGGCGCGGCGAGATCATGTCCTGGATCACCGCGTGGATGGCGGCGCGCTGGTCGGCGGTTTCCTCGAAGCCGAAATCGTTGGCGAACTGCTCGTAGTCCTGTGGCGAATAGCGGAAGGCGTGGCCTTCGCGCGCGGCCCGGCGGGCATAGATGTTGAGCAGTTCGGCGGCGGCGTCGCGCACCTGCTCGGCGGCCTTGCGCCTGGCCTTCTCCCACTGGCCGCTGCCCAGCCTGTGCAGCGGGGCTTCGTCGGCGCTCACGCCGGTGTAGCGGCTGATCTGGTGCAGTTGCGACACCGGCACGTAGAGCGTGGCCTTGTCGGCGTACTCCAGGTGGAGGAATTCGGTGTTGCCCTGGCCCAGGTCCATGTTGATGAGCCCGTGGTAGCGGCCGATGCCGTGCTGCGCGTGCACCACCGGGTCGCCCACGTTCAGCTCGCTCAGGTCCTTGATCAGCGCGTCGACGTCGCTGACCTGTTCCTGCTTCTTGCGCCGGCGCGTGGTGGGGCCGGTGGCGAACAGCTCGGTTTCGGTGACGAAGTCGATGCCACCTTCTTCCCCCGTTCCCAGCCACGAGAAACCCACGGTCAGCGCGGCGGTGGCGATGCCCACCTTTTCGTCGCTGGCCTGGAATTCCGCCAGGCTGTCGAAAGCTGGCGGGCTCACGCCACCCGCGCGCAGGAAGTCCAGCAGGCTCTCGCGCCGGCCGTCGCTCTCGGCCAGCACCAGCACGCGCTGCGCGGTGTTGCGGATGTGGCGCTGCAGCCTGTCCAGCGGCTCGTCGGCGCCGCGCACCACGGCCAGGTCGCCCAGCTTCTGCCAGTGCGCGCTGTCGGCGATGTCTTCCACCCCCGGGCGCAAGGCGAGCTGCGGATAGGCGTTGGCGCGGGCGTAGAACTGCTCGGCGCTCAGGAACAGTGCCTCGGGTGGCAGCGCGGGGCGTTCGGGGTCGCCCTGCACCAGCCGGAAGCGTTCTTTCGTGTCCTGCCAGAAGGCCTGGAAGGCCGGCTCCAGGTCGCCATGCAGCACCACCGTGGCCTGCTCGCCCAGGTAGTCGAAGACGGTCGCCGTTTCCTCGAAGAACAGCGGCAGGTAGTACTCGATGCCGGCGGTGGCCACGCCGTTGCCCATGTCCTTGTAGAGCCGGCTCTTGGTCGGGTCGCCCTCCAGCAGTTCGCGCCAGCGGCTGCGGAACCGCGCGCGAGCGGTCTCGTCCATGGGGAACTCGCGCCCGGGCAGCAGCCGCACCTCGGGCACCGGGTAGAGGCTGCGCTGGCTGTCGGGGTCGAAGGTGCGGATGGAGTCGATCTCGTCGTCGAACAGGTCCACCCGGTAAGGCACCTGCGAGCCCATGGGAAAGAGGTCGATCAGCCCGCCGCGCACCGCGTATTCGCCCGGGCTCACCACCTGCGTCACGTGCTGGTAGCCCGCGAGCGTGAGCTGGCTTTTCAGCCGGGCCTCGTCCAGCTTCTGCCTGACCTTGAACTCGAAGGTGTAGCCGGCCAGGAACGACGGCGGCGCCAGGCGGTACAGCGCCGTGGTGGCGGGCACGATGACCACGTCGGCGCCCGAGTCCTTGTTGCGCTGCTGGATGCGCCACAGCGTGGCCAGCCGTTCGGAGATCAGGTCCTGGTGCGGCGAGAAGCTGTCGTAGGGCAGGGTTTCCCAGTCGGGGAACAGTGCGGCGCGCAGTTCGGGGGCGAAGAACGCCAGTTCATCCAGCAGGCGCTGGGCGTCGGTGGCGTCGGCGGTGACGATGGCCGTGGGCCGCCCGGCCGCCTTTTCGCGCTCGGCCAGGCGGGCCAGCAGCAGGGCATCGGCGGAGCCGACGGGGCGGGGCAGGGTGAAGCGCTTGGCCGGGAGGAGTTTGGGCAGATCCATACAAACAGCAAAACCCCGCTCTCGAACAAGGCGGGGTATGAACTGGATTCTAGAATGGCCCCACCGTGACCTCTGCATCCCGACTGTTTGTCCTTGTCCCCTGTGCCGGCACTGGCAGCCGTGCCGGCGCGCCCGTGCCCAAGCAGTTCCAGCCCCTGTGCGGCCAGCCGCTGGTGGCACACACGCTGCAGGCGCTGGCGGCGGTGCCTGGCCTGGCCGGCGGCGTGGTGGTGACGGCGCCCGACGCCGCGCCGTTTCCTGTTCCGCTGCCGCCGGATTTCAGCCTGACCCCCGAGGGTGGCGCCACCCGTGCGGCCAGCGTGCTGGGTGGCCTGCGCTGGCTGGCGCGCGCCGGTGCGAACGCCCACGACTGGGTGCTGGTGCACGATGCCGCGCGCTGCCTCGTCACCCCCGCCGAAGTGGAGGCGCTGATTGCCGCCTGCCGCCACGACGAGACGGGGGGCCTGCTGGCGCTGCCGCTGGCCGACACCCTCAAGGCTGCGGTGAAAGAGGCGGACGGTGTCCATGTGGCCGCCACGCTGCCGCGCGACGACAGATGGCTGGCGCAGACGCCGCAGATGTTCCGCCTAGGTCACCTCACGCGCGCGCTGGAAGCAGCCGAACCCCGTGGCTTCGACGGCATCACCGACGAGGCCAGCGCCATGGAGGCGCTGGGTTTCAAGCCCCGGCTGGTCGAAGGCCGGGCCTCCAACTTCAAGGTCACCTACCCGCAGGACTTCGCGCTGGCCGAAGCCATCCTGGCGCACCGAAAGACACACCCATGAACATCCGCATCGGCGAAGGCTGGGACATCCACGCTTTGGTCGAAGGCCGCCCGCTGGTTCTGGGCGGCGTCACCATCCCCCACACCCACGGCCTGCTGGGCCATTCGGACGCCGACGCGCTGCTGCACGCCATCACCGATGCCCTGCTCGGCGCCGCCGGCCTGGGCGACATCGGCCGCCACTTTCCCGACACCGACGAGCGCTTCAGGGGCGCCGACTCCGCCGTGCTGCTGGCCGAAGCCTTGAAGCGCGTCAACGCCGCCGGCTGGCAGCTGGTGAACCTGGACAGCACCGTCATCGCCCAGTCCCCCAGGCTCGCGCCCCACATGCCCGCCATGCGCGCACGCGTGGCCCAGGTGCTGGGCGTGGACGAGGACCGCGTGAACATCAAGGCCAAGACAGCCGAGAAGATGGGGCCGGTGGGGCGCAAGGAGGCGATCGAGGCACGGGCGGTGGTGCTGCTGGCGCGCTAGTGCTGCCGCATCTTTTCAGTCGTGGCCGGGGCCGTTCTTACGGATGCCATTCCACGGGGACGCCCGCACGGATGGTGTTGTGCACCTCGGCGACAGCGTCGGTTTCGCGCAGCAGCCGGGCCACGGCCTCGGCGCCGGCCGGCGATCTGACGGTCGCACGGTAGCGGATGCGGGTGGCGGCCAGACCAATGCCGGGAAACTCGGCGGTTGCCTCGACCATCGCATCGGTGATCGGGATGCCCAGGCGTTCCGCCTCGCGATAGAGGTCGTTGCAGTAGCAGGTTGCGAGCGCAAGCATCAGGAATTCGCCGCCGTTGACCGAGGAGCCGCGCCCCACGGCCTTGGCGGGAATGGCCAGCGACTGTGTGGCCGCGCCGGTGCGGACCGACACGTCGTGGGAGACGGCCGAGTTCGTGACGGTGGCGGAGATCTCCATGGGTTGCTCCGGTCATTCGATGTGGTGCCTGGCGCTCCTCAGGCCCGCTGCAGCTTGATGTGCGCCGCCAGCCCGCCGGTGCCCGTGTTCGCCAGCGCGAACTCGCCGCCCATGCGGGAGATCGTCCGCTCCACGATGGCCAGCCCCAGGCCGGCACCCGAGGCGGAGGTGCGCGCCGTGTCGCCCCGGTAGAACGGCTGCGTCAGCCGCTCCAGCAGTTCGGGCGGCACGCCCTTGCCGTGGTCGCGCACTTTCACCAGGACGGAGCGGTCCTTGATCTTGGCGGCGATTTCCACCTCGGCCTTGTCGGTGCCTTCGGTGCGGCCGTAGCGGATGGCGTTTTCCAGCAGGTTGGCGAACACGCGCTGCAGCTCCACCGCATCGC
>CAMLQP010000236.1 GCA_946482115.1 uncultured Comamonadaceae bacterium | reverse complement strand
CCCGTGGGCCGCGTGGACAACGTCTACGGCGACCGCAACCTGTTCTGCAGCTGCGTGCCGGTATCGGACTACGCCTGACGGTCCAGCGGGCTGCGGAACGGCGGACCGATCTTGAAGACGCCGCTGACCCGGGCCACCGGCTGACCGTCGGCGGTGACCAGCCCCTGCGCGAACACCATGCTGCGCGTGACGCGCAGCACCTGGCCCTCGCCCTGGACCCAGCTGCCCAGCGGTGACGGGCCCAGGTAGTCCACCTGCAGGCTGATGGTGGGCAGGAAGCGGCCCGACACCTCGGGCGCGCGCTTGTGCGCCGTCATGGGCAGCAGCATGTCGCAGAAGCTGGCCATCATGCCGCCGTGGCAGATGTCAAAGGGGTTGCAGTGCCGCGCCTCGACCCGGAAACCCATCAGCAGCCCGTCGCCCTCGTGGCGGCAGAAGATCGGGCCGTTGACCGCGATGAACCCGCCGCCCATGCCCAGGGGCTCGAAACCGTCGGGGATGCCGGCGCTCATGCGGTCTCCCGTTTCACGTCGGCGTCGAAGCTCGCGGTGTGCAGATCGGACAGCCGCTCCACCATGCCGGGGTAGTGGCGCCGGAAATCTTCCACGATGCGCTCCAGCGGCATGTCGTCGAAGGCGCCGCGCTGGTTCACATACTCCATGTGCCGGTTGCCCGCCCGGTCGAACGGGTGGTAGATGGAATCGGCCGAGCCATCGAACTCCAGCGGCAGCAGGCCGAACCGCTCGCACAGCTCGACGTTGAAGGCCGGCGTGGCCTTGACCCACCGGCCGTCGATCAGGATGTCGGTGTAGCCGTGCCAGAAGAAGACGTCGGTCTGCATCACCTGGCGCATGCGCTCGGTGCTCAGGTGGTTGTGCACGTCGGCGTAGCCCACCCGCGCGGGAATGCCGGCCGCGCGGCACGTCGCCGCCAGCAGCGCGGCCTTGGGCACGCACCAGCCGTAGCCATTGGCGACGACCTGGCTCGCGCTCATGCCGCGCGGCGACAGATCGATGCGGTAGGGGTCGTAGCGGAAACCGTCGCGCACCGCGTAGTACAGCGCCACGGCGCGCTCGCGCACGCTGCCGCCGGGATCGTGGCGGCGCGCGAAGGCGGCCACGTCGGGGTGGTCGCTGTCCAGGGTGGGGGTGGACGACAGGGTGGCGTCGAGGGTGGCGTCGTTCATGGCCACCGAGTCTGCCCGCCCGTCACCCGGGTGACTGTCACGCGTGTTCCAGCGGCGGCGCTTCGGTGCGGCCGTCGGGGTGGCGGGCGAAACGCGCGGCCTCGGCGCCATGCACCGGGTCCTGCGCCGGCCAGGGCCAGCCACCAAACTGGGTGCGGCGGTAGTCCATGAAAGCCTGCTGGATCTCGGCCTGGGTGTTCATCACGAACGGGCCGTACTGCGCCACGGGTTCGGCGATGGGCCGACCCTGCAGCACCAGCATGTCGGCGGCGGCCGGGCCGTTGACGATCTCGGTGGGCTGGTCGACCGCCAGGTCCAGGCCGGCGCGGCCGTTGACCGCCTCGCCGTTGAGCGCGAGGCTTTCGCCCTCGAAGAAGTACAGCACGCGGCGCGTGCCGGGCCGGGCGGGCGGCAGGGTGAAGCGCGCGCCCGGCTCGAGCTTGAGCGTCCAGATCGCCACGTCGCCTTCGGGCTGCGAGCCCCAGGAATCGGGCGGCGGCGCCAGCGGCGCGTCCACGCCGGGGATGGCGCCCGCAATCACGCGCAGGTCGACGCCGTCGGCCGTGACGCGCGGGATCTGAGGCCCCCAGAACATGGTGAAGTGCGGCGCGGCCATCTTGTTGCGCTTGGGCAGGTTGAGCCAGATCTGGAACAGCTCGGCCGGGTTGTTGCGGTCGTCGTGCAGCAGCGGGAACATCTCCGAGTGCACGATGCCTTTGCCGGCGGTGAGCCATTGCACGTCGCCCTGGCCGAAACGCGCGGCGGCGCCCAGCGAGTCGGAGTGGTCGATCAGGCCGTCACGCACGATGGTCACGGTCTCGAAGCCGCGGTGCGGGTGGGCCGGGAAGCCGGGCACGGTCTCGCCGTGGTACATGTTCCAGCCGTCCTTGTTGGCGAAGTCCTGGCCGATGGCGCGGCCCGCCAGCGAGGCCGCCGGGCCGAACTTGCCGTCCCCCTTCGGGTAGGCGTCCTTGTGGTGGACGCAGAACAGGAACGGGTCGATGGTGGGCCAGGGTGGCGCGCCCAGCGGGAACTGCTGGAGTATGGTTTTCTGGCTCATCGGGTGCTCCTTCCGGTCGTGTTCAGTGCAGGGCCACGGCGTCCATGGCGAGGTAACGGTACATGATCTCGCGGCTCAGGTACTCGGGCGTGACGGCGCCCTCACCCCAGCCCGCCGCGCCCAGCGCGAAGAACAGGGTCAGGAAGTGCTCGTCGGTCGGGTGGGCGCGCACGGCGTGCGGGGCGCGGGCACGGTAGTCCAGCAGCGCCTCGCGGTCGCCGCGCTGGATGGCGTCTTCCACCCAGCGGGCGAATTCGCTCACGTAGCGCTCGGCGTGCGCGTCCTGCTCGGGCATGCCGCTGAAGAACTCGCGCAAGTTGTGCGTCATGCTGCCGGAGCCGATCACCAGCACGCCTTCGTCGCGCAGGCCGGCCAGGGCACGACCCATGGCGTAGACCTCGGCCGGGCCGGCGCCGGCCGGCAGCGAGACCTGCACCACCGGCACGTCGGCCTGCGGGAACAGGTGCATCAGCGGCACCCAGGCACCGTGGTCCAGCGGACGGTCGGGGTCTTCCTGCGCGGGCAGGCCCGCGCGCTGCAGCAGCGCCAGCGCCTGCTCGCCCAGCGCGGGCGCGCCGGGCGCGGGGTAGCGCAGCCTGTACAGCGCCTCGGGGAAGCCGCCGAAGTCGTGCCAGGTGGGCGGCCGGGGGTTGGTCATCACGGCGATGCCGCGCGACATCCAGTGCGGCGACATGATGACGATGCCCTTGGGCGCCTCGGGCAGCGCGTGGGCCCAGCGGGCCAGCGCGGGGCCGCTCTCGCCGGGTTCGATCGCCCACATGGGCGAGCCGTGCGAGAGGAACAGGACGGGGGCGTGGGTGGCGTTCATGGCGTTTCCTCGGGGGATCGGGATGTCCTTAGGATCGCGCCGGATGCCCGCTGCCACAAGCCGGGGCGCTTGAAGTGACCGTTCAAAAAAACTGACCGTTCAAGCGCCCGGTGTTCAACCTGGCCTCAAGCGGCGGCGCCCATGAGGTAGTCGCGCTTGCCCAGCTGCACGCCGTTGTGGCGCAGGATGGCGTAGGCGGTGCTGATGTGGAAGAACATGTTGGGCAGGGCGTAGAGGCGCACGTAATCGGCGCCTTTCATGGTGCGGGTGGCGGGGCCGGCCTTGAAGCTGACGTCGCGGTCGGCGGCGCCGTCGATGGCTGCCGGGCTGACCGTGGCCAGCCAGGCCAGCGTGGCGTCTATGCGGGCCTTGAGCTCGTCCAGCGTGTCGGCCTTGTCCTCGAACACCGGCGCCTCCAGGCTGCCCACGCGCACGCAGCAGAGCTTGGCGGCGTCGCAGGCGATGAAGACCTGAGCCTTGAACGGCAGCATGTCGGGGGCGAGGCGGTAGTTGACCAGCACGGCCGGATCGTAGTTGCGCGCCTGGGCATCGGCGGCGGCCTTGTCGAGGCAGTGGCGCAGGTTGCCCAGCATGTGGCGGAACACGGGCAGGCAGACATCGGACAGGTTCATGGTGGTGTCTCTTCTGGGGTGGGGGAAAAAATCAGGCCTGGGCGGCGGCGATCTGGCGCAGCGCCTGCTCGAACACCTCGGCGGGCTGGCCGCCAGAGATCAGGTGGCGGTCGTTGATGATGACGGCGGGCACCGAGTGGATGCCGGCCTGCAGGTACATCTGCTCGCGCTCACGCACCTCGTCGGCGTAGGTGTCGCCGGCCAGCACCTCGCGGGCGCGCGCCACGTCCAGCCCCGCCTCGCCGGCCAGGCGCAGCAGCACCTCGTGCGAGGCCGGGCTCTCGGCGCGGCCGTGGTAGGCGGCCATCAGCGCCTTCTTGAGCGCGTGCTGCTGGCCGGGCGCACCCTCGACCTCGGCCCAGCACAGCAGGCGGTGGGCGTCGAAGGTGTTGTAGATGCGGCCGCGGCCGCCGGGGTTGAACGTGAAGCCGACCTCGGCGCCGCGCTGGCGGATGCGCTCGCGGATCTGGGACTGCTGCTCGGCGGTGGAGCCGTACTTCTCGGTCAGGTGTTCGGTGATGTCCTGGCCATCGGGGCCCATCTGCGGGTTGAGCTCGAAGGGCTGGAAGTGCAGCTCGGCGCTCACGGCATCACGCGCCTGCTCCAGGGCCTGTTCCAGCGCGCCCAGGCCGATGGCGCACCAGGGGCAGGAGACGTCGGAGACGAAATCGATCTTGAGGGAGGTGGTCATGGGGGCACTCGGTCGGAAGGACACGATTGTGCCCACGAGCGCTTAACCCTGCCGGCCGATCAGTTCCACCAGCCGGCGCGCGCCCAGGCCCAGCGGGCGCTCGCGCGACCAGACCAGGTCCACCCACAGGGTGAGGTCGTTGCTGAGGTTCTCGAACACGACCTCGACCAGCGTGCCGGCCGCCACCTGCGGCGCCACGAAGGCGCGCGGCAGGAAAGCCCAGCCCAGGCCCGCGAGCACCAGGCCGAGCGCGGCCTGGTGGCTGTCGGTGCGCCAGTGCTGGCGCGCCAGCACAAAGCGCGGGTCGCTCAC
>CAMLQP010000235.1 GCA_946482115.1 uncultured Comamonadaceae bacterium | reverse complement strand
CTGTTCGACTGGGCGCGCGACTACGAGGCGGTGGTGGCCCAGGCCAAGGCCGCGCTGCCGGGCGCACCGCTGTACCTGCTGGGCCACAGCCTGGGTGCGCAGCTGCCGGGCCTCTTCGAACAGCCCGAGCGCGTGGACGGCCTGCTGAGCGTGGCCGCCGGCAGCGGTTACTGGCGCGAGAACGCGCCGCAGCTCAAGCGCATCGTGCCCTATTTCTGGTTCGTGCTGGTGCCGCTGGCCACGCGTCTGTGCGGCTACTTCCCCGGCCGCAAGCTGCGCAAGGTGGGCGACCTGCCGGCGGGCGTGATCATGCAGTGGCGCAAATGGTGCCTGGACCCGCGCTACAGCGTGGGCGCCGAGGGCGACGCGGTGCAGGCGCGCTACGGCCGCGTGGCCTTCCCGCTGATCGCCTGGTCCATGACCGATGACGAACTGATGACCCTGCGCGGCACCCGCAGCCTGGTGGGCCTGTACCCCAACGCGCCCAGCCGGGTCGAGACCATCGCGCCGCAGGACGTGGCGGTGCGACGCATCGGCCACTTCGGCTTCTTCCGCGACGGCTTCAGCCAGAGCCTGTGGCCGCGCGTGGTGCAGACCTTCATGACCTGGCAGGTGATGGCGCGCGACGGTGTCGCGGCGCAGACTGCGTGAATCGCCCTCCACCCGCACACTGCCTGCCATGACGACCACCGCCTTCGACGAAGCCGTCGCGCTGACGGCAAACGCCCCCGGCCAATATACCGGCCGCACCCACCCCGCTTTCGCCAACATGGTGGGGCCGTTCGGTGGCATCACCGCTGCCACTGCGTTGAACGGCGTGCTGTGCCACCCCGAGCTGCTGGGTGCGCCCACGGCGCTGACGGTCAACTACGCGGCGGCGCTGGCCGACGGCGCCTTCGAGCTGGAGGCGCGCCCGGTGCGCACCAACCGCTCCACCCAGCACTGGGTGCTGGAGATGCGCCAGGCCGATGGCGTGGTCTTTACCGGCACGGCGGTGACGGCTGCGCGCCGCGACACCTGGGGCGTGGACGACGTGCGCATGCCCGACGTGCCCGGCCCCGATACCTTGCCCACCATCCGCCCGCCCTCGCCTGTGGAGTGGGTCAAACGCTACGACATGCGGCCCGTCGAAGGGCCGATTCCCGCGAAGTGGGACGGCGGTGGCGAGGCCAGCCGCACCCGCCTGTGGGTGCGCGACGAACCGTTGCGCCCGCTGGACTTCGTGAGCCTGACCGCGCTGGCCGACGTGTTCTACCCGCGTGTGTGGTTGCGTCGGGCCACCTACGTGCCGGCCGGCACGGTGTCGATGACGGTGTATTTCCACGCCGGCGCGGCCGATCTGGCCGCCACTGGCAGCGGCTGGCTGCTAGGCCAGGCCGAGGCCCAGGGCTTTCGCAACGGTTTCTTCGACCAGACCGCCCAGCTCTGGAACGAGGCGGGCCGGTTGCTGGCCACCACCCACCAGGTGGTCTACTACCGCTCGTGACGGCTGCGCGGCGCCGCCTGTCGCGGCGGCCGCCGGAGTTTGCATAGATTGACGTTTGTCTGGCATTTGTCAGGCACAAAGTTTCACTGTTGCGCCATACTGCCCTGCAGTTGACCGAGCAAATCGGCACATCAGGGAGAAGGCGATGGGGGCAGTGGGGCTGAGGCTGGACAGGGCTTGCCGTCGGGCGGCCCGGCGCTGCGGGTGGGGGTGGCTGCTGCTGTTGCTGTGCCTGCCAGCCTGGGCGGAAGTGCCCGTGGTCGAGGGCCCATCCTCGCGCGGGGTGGCGCCTTCGATGCAGTGGCTGGAAGATCCGGGCCGGGGGCTGACGCTCTCGCAGGTCCGGTCCTCAGCGGGCTGGCAAGGGCTGGACGGCGCCGCCGTGGCGTTCGGTGTCTCCCCGTCCGCCTTCTGGCTGCGCCTGCGCGTGCACAACCCGGCGGCCACGCCACGGCGCTGGGTGCTGGATCTCGGCAACCCGCAGCAGGACTATGTGGACTGGCACGTGGTGGCCGGCGACGGCCGGGTGCAGGCCGAGGGTGAAACCGGCGATCGCCGCCCTTTCGGCACCCGGCCCCTGCCCGTGCGCGCCCTGGCCATTCCGCTGTACCTGCCCGCTGGTGCCACGCACGATGTCTACCTGCGGCTCGATAGCCAGGGCGGCTGGTTCGACGTCCTGGTACCCAGCCTGAATGACCCCGATGCCTGGCTGCTGAAGCAGCAGCGGGCCGATTTCGCCCAGGCGCTCTACCTGGGTGGCATGCTGCTGCTGGTGGGGCTGGCGCTGACGGCTTTCGTGCTGACCCGGCTGCCCGCGGCGGGCTGGTACCTGTTGTATCTGCTGTCTCTGGCGGTGTTTTTCGCGGGTGTGCAGGGCTTCGACGCCATGTACCTCTGGCCCGATCAGCCGGCATGGCACAACCAGTCGGTGCTGTACGCCGCCCAGCTCTGCTACCTCAGCGGCAGCCTGTTCATCATCGAGCACCAGCGGCTACGGCAGGTCGTCCCGGCCCGGATCTGGTGGGTGGTACGCGTGCTGGTGGCAGCCTGCCTGGCCAACCTGCTGTTGGTGGCCGCCGGCTTCGGCGTCTGGGCCATCTGGGGGTCGCTGGCCGGCGTGCTTCTGACGCTGATCTGCTGGGGGTTCGCGCTGCACCAGTGGCGCGGCGGCCGGCGCGATGCCGGCTATGTCGTGCTCGGGGCGCTGGCGGTGCTGGCCGGCATCGCGTGCCACTACTTCGCGCTCCTGGGTGATGGTTTGCCCGGCGATTCGCTGTGGCCACTGCAGCTGGGCGCGGCGGTGCAGGTGGGGCTGATGGCCGTTGCCGTGGCGTCGGCGGCCCTGCACTGGCGACAGGACCGCGCGCGCGTGCAGGCCGAAGCCGAGGCGACGCACCGGCGCCTGACCCGCGAACTGAACCACGCCCGGCGGCATGACGCGCTGACCGGCCTGCCCAATGCCCTGGCGCTGAGGGACTGGCTCGCTGCCCGGCTGCAGGAAGAAACCCCGCTGGTGCTGATGCACCTCGGGCTCGAGCGCTTCGCCGACATGCCGGAAGTCACCGCACCCGAGGCCGGCGACCGCATCCTGCAGCGGATCGCCCGCGTCTGCGCCGAGGCGGTGGGCGCGCGGGGTTTCGCGGCCCGCTGGGAGGGAGAGCAGTTCGTGCTGGTGCTCGACGGCAGCGACCGCACGACGGCCGAGGCCTGCGCACGCGGCCTGTGCACGCGCCTGTCCGCCCTGGGGGCGGACGAAGGGGGCGGGGCCGACTGGCTGCCCCGGCTCGGCGCCGTCGCCTACCCGGACGACGCCTGGGAGCCTGACGCGCTGTTGCGCCAGGCCGCGCTGGCGATGCGCGAGCGCCGGGCCCCGCCCGGGCCCCTGGCCTGGTACCTGGCCGACCGCGTGGCCCCGCGCGAGCGCCGCCGCGAACTCCTGCGGGACCTTCGGCAGGCCATCGCGCGGCGGCAGCTGCGTCTGTTCTACCAGCCCAAGCAGGACCTGCGCGACGGCGGGGTCGGCGCGGTCGAGGCCCTGCTGCGCTGGCAGCACCCGGTCCATGGCTGGGTATCACCGGCCGAATTCATCCCGCTGGCCGAGATGGCCGGGCTCATGCCGCTGCTCACCACCTGGGTGGTGAAGGAAGGGCTGTCGCAGCTGGCCCGCTGGAACGCCATGGGCGAGGTCTGGCGCGTGTCCGTGAACGTCTCGGCCCAGGATCTCGAGAGCGACAGCCTGGCGCGCCTGCTGCACCAGGGGCTGGAGCGGTATGGCGTGGTGCCGGAGCAACTGGTCATCGAGGTGACCGAGAGCGCGGTGATGAAGGACGCGTTGCAGGCGCGCCGGGTGATGATGGAGCTGTGCGGGCGGGGCATCGCCTGGTCGATGGACGATTTCGGCACCGGGCACTCGTCCCTGGCCACGTTGCGCAGCCTGCCGTTTCGCGAACTCAAGATCGACAAGTCCTTTTTCGACGGGCTTGATGCGGGTGCCGGCGACGCCGTGCTGGTGGTGCGCGCCATCATCGAGCTCGGGCACGGCCTGGGCATGCGCGTCGTGGCCGAGGGCGTGGAAACCGAAACCCTGCGGGACAACCTGCGCGAATGGGGTTGCGACGAGATCCAGGGCTATCTGCTGTCGCGGCCCCTGGCGGCCGACGAACTGCTGCAGTGGGCGCGCGAGCAGCGGCTGGTCAGGGCCGGCCCAGGAAAAAGTACACGCCCGTGAAGCCGCGCGGCGCGTGCACCAGGCTCAGGTAGATCGGCCCCAGGCCCGTGTCCGCTCCGAGGAACAGGCTGCTGCCCACGCGCAGGTCGCCCAGGCGCATGTCCTGGCGGCGCGTCCACGCGTTGCCCAGTTCCAGCGAGCCGCCCGCGAACAGCGCGCGCGCGATGCCCGGGTTGTAGGGCAGGCGCCGGTAGTAGGTCAGGCGGCCGAAGGCCAGGTAGTTGCCCAGCACCTGGCCGACGCGGTAGCCCGAGAGCTGCTGGAAGCCGCCGAGGGAGAACTCCTCCAGCGCGCCCACCGGGATGCTGCTGGCGTGCGCGAACTGCAGCTGCGCGTTGAAGGTGTGCGGCCCCACGCTGGTCACGCCCGTGAGGGTGGTCTGCAAGCGCGAGAAACGGTCCCGCTGCCCCAGGCTGCGGCGCTGGCCCAGCTGCAGTTCGGCATGAAAGCGGTAGCCCGACTGCGGGAAGTTGGCGTAGTCCAGCTGGTCGGCCACCAGCGAGGC
>CAMLQP010000234.1 GCA_946482115.1 uncultured Comamonadaceae bacterium | reverse complement strand
CAGTGGCAGACGCTGGACCCGAACACGGTGGGCGACGACGTGATGTGCCTGGTCGAAATCCCGGCGCAGTACGAAACCGTGACCCACCAGGTGCTCAAGACCCCCGCCACGGTGCGCAAGGTCGAGGCGCCGACCGAATACGCCACCGTCACCCGCCAGGTGGTGGAGCGTGCCGCCGAGACCCGCAAGATCGAGATCCCGGCCACCTTTCATAACGTCAGGCGCCAGGTGATCGACCAGCCCGCCACGCTGCGCACCATCGAAGTGCCGGCCGAGCACGAAACCCTGACCCGCCAGGTCAAGGTCGCGGACGCCCGCACCGAACAGCGCGCCATCCTGTGCGAGACCAACGCCACGCTGGCCAAGATCCAGGAGATCCAGCGCGCGCTGCGCCAGGCCGGCTTCGACCCCGACCCCATCGACGGCGTGATCCGCGAGCAGACCATGGCGGCGGTGCACCGCTACCAGCAGGCCCGCTACCTGCCGGTCGACAGCTACCTCAACCTCGAAACCGTCAAGGCCCTGGGCGTCGCGCCGCAGTGACGCGGCGCGGCGGCCGCCGCCCGTCCGGTCTGGGGGTGTTTACACTCCCTGCCCATCATGCAGAACCTGACCTGGCCCATCCCCGCCGTGCTGGCCTGGGCGGCCGCCTGGGGCACCTGGTGGCTGGGCCTGCGGGTCGGCATGCCGGCGGTGGTGGCGCTGGGCCTGGCCACCACCACCGGGGTGGTGTTCAGCCTGCTGGGCAACACCGTCTGGCGCAAGGTGCTGGTGGTGCTGGGCTTCCCGATGTCATGGCTGCTACTGCATGGCGGCGCAGCGAGCGCTCACACCGGCTGGTGGTGGCTGCTGCCGCTGGGGCTGTTCCTGTGGCTGTACCCGCCCGCCAGCTGGCGCGACGCACCCCTGTTTCCCACCCCCCACGACGCCTTTGAAGGCCTGCGCGAACACCTGCCGCTGCCGCTGGGCGCCCGCGTGCTGGACGCCGGCTGTGGCCTGGGCGACGGCCTGATCGCGCTGGACCGCGCCTACCCCGACGCCCGCATCGAAGGCGTGGAGCGCAGCCCCCCCCTGCGCTGGATCGGCGCGCTGCGCTGCCGCTGGGCCACGGTGCGCGGCGGCGATCTCTGGGCTGACGACTGGTCGGCCTACGATCTCGTCTACCTGTTCCAACGGCCCGAAAGCATGCCCCGGGCGCTGGAGAAGGCCGCCCAGGAACTCAAGCCCGGCGCCTGGCTGGCCAGCCTGGAATTCGAGGGCGCCGACTGGTTGCCCACCCTGATCTGGACCTGCCCCGACGACCGCCCGCTGTGGCTGTACCAGGCGCCGCTGCGGCGCAAGGACGAACCGGACGATCAGCCTGCGGGCTGATATGCCCGGGAGGGCTTCACGCCTCCTGACCCGCCCCCATCTGGTCCGATTCCCAGCGTTTCAGCAGGTCGGCGGCCGGCTCGGGCCGGCCGAACAGGTAGCCCTGGTGGATGACCTCGCCACGCGCGTTGAGGAAGTCGGCCTGCTCGCGGGTCTCCACGCCTTCGGCCACTACTTTCAGGCGCAGGTGGCGGGCCACCGACAGGATGGCTTCGACCACAGCGGCGCCGTTGGCGTCGCGCGGGGCGTCCTGCACGAAGCCTTTGTCGATCTTGAGTTCGTGGATGGGCAGGCGCTTGAGGTAGGCGAGCGAGGAGTAGCCGGTGCCGAAGTCGTCGATGGAGAACATCACGCCCTGGCGGGTCAGCTGCGTCATCTTGTGGATGACCTGTTCGACCTCGTCCACCAGCACGCCTTCGGTGATTTCCAGCATCAGGTCGGAGGGCGCGGCGCCGCCTTCGGCCACCTGGCGCAGCACCCGGGCCACGAAGTCGCCGCGGTGGAACTGGCGCGGGCTGACGTTGACCGAGATCGGCAGCCGCCGGCCCTGGCGGCGCAGTTCGCCCAGGCAGCCGCAGACCTGACCCAGCACCCAGTCGCCCAGTTCGGCGATCAGGTCGCTTTCCTCGGCCACGGGGATGAAGACGCCCGGTGGCACCAGGCCCTGTTCGGGGTGCTGCCAGCGCACGAGTGCCTCGGCGCTGACCATGGCGCCGGTGGCGTCCACCTGGGGCTGCAGGTACAGGCGCAGCTCGCCCGCCGCCAGCCCGCGCCGCAGGTCCTGTTCGATGGCGAAGCGTTCGCTCACGACCTGGCCCATGGCGGGGTCGAAGAAGGCGCTCTGGTGGCCGCCCGCGGCCTTGGCGCGGTGCAGCGCGGTGTCGGCGCGGCGCAGCACCTCGCCGGGCGTGTCGTCGGGGCCGGCGGGCAGTATGCACACGCCCACGCTGGCGCCGACGTTGAGCGTCTCGCCGTTGTCGATCGCGAACGGTTCCGCCAGCGCCTGGTGCACCAGCTGCGCCCCGCGCAGCGCCAGCGCGGAGGCGGCGCCGGTGTCGGCGTCGAGCTCGTTGCGCAGCAGCGCGAATTCGTCGGCGCTCAGGCGGGCCAGCACGTCGCCCGGCTGCGCCAGGTGCTGCAGGCGGGCGCCCAGCAGGCGCAGCAGGGCGTCACCGGCCTGGTGGCCGAGCGCGTCGTTGAGGCGCTTGAAGCGGTCCAGGTTGATCAGCAGCAGGGCGCTGTGGCGCCCGGTGCGCCGGGCGGCGGCCAGCGCGCCGGCCAGCTCGTCGAGCAGCCGGTGGCGGTTGGCCAGGCCGGTCAGCGGGTCGAACCAGGCCAGCCGGTGGGCCTGCTCCTCGGCGCGGCGCTGGGCCGTCACGTCCAGCTGCACCGACACGTAGTGGGTGGTCTTGCCGGTGCCGTCGCGCACCGGCGCGATGGTGACGGCCTGCACGTAGTCGTGGCCGCTCTTGGTGCGGTTGATGATCTCGCCGCTCCAGGCCTCGCCGCGCCGCAGCGCGCTCCACATGGCCTCGTAGGTCTGGCGCGGGGTGCGGCCCGAACCCAGCAGGCGCGGGTTCTGGCCCAGCACCTCGGCGCGTTGGTAGCCGCTGATGCGCTCGAACGCCTGGTTGACGTACTCGATGCAGGCGTCCAGGCCGGTGATGATCACGCTGGCGGGGCTCTGCTCGGTGGCCTGCGACAGCTTGAGCAGTTCGGCCTTGGCGTGGCGCAGCGCCTCGATGTCGAGCGCCGACTGGCGCAGCTGGCGGCGCTGCAGCACCAGGTACAGGCCCACGCCCATGCTGACGATGGCCAGCACGCCGACGACCACCATCCAGGCCGAGGCGCCAAGCGCGCGCTGCATCAGCTCGGCGCGGTCTTCCTTGGCCAGCATCCACCAGCCGGAGTCGCCCACCGGCCAGGCCATGGCCAGTGAGGGCACGCCGCGGTAGTCCACGCCGTCGAGCAGCTCGCCGGGTTTCACTTCGCCGCGCAGCACCCGGGCGGTGAATAGGCTGTCGGAGGCCAGCGGCAGGCGCTTGTTGCCGGCGGCGCCGGCTTCGTAGCGCAGGTCCGAGAGGAACAGCACGTCGTCGCCGTCGCGGGTGAACAGGAAGGCCTCGGCGCTGCGGTTGGGCAGGGGCCAGCCTTGCAGGGCCGGGTGCACGTCTTCGTCGGGGTCGGTGTGCAGCACCACCAGCCCGCGCGCCTGCTCGGGCTCGCCGATCAGCGCCACGAAGGCCAGGCGCAGGGTGTTGCCGGCATCGCGCCAGGGGCCGGCGTGTTGCGGGCGGTTGTCGGCCAGGGCGCGGGTCAGGGCGGCGCGCAGCGGGGCTTCCCGGCCCAGGTCGGGTCCGTCCGACTGCCACAGCAGCGCCTGTTGCGCGTCGTACAGGGCGATGCGTTTCACATGGCCCCCGGTCAGCCCGCGCAGGCGCTGCTCCAGCGGCGCCAGGGTGGTGGGCGAGGGGTTCTGCCGCCAGGCCCGCCAGTAGTCGGCCAGGCCGGTGCGGCGCTGCAGGTCCTGGGCGTTGGCCTGGCGGTCCCGGAACCATTCGGCCACCTGCCCGGCCTTGGAGGCCGAGATCGCCAGCAGCTGCTCCTCGGTGCGCTGGCGTTCGTTGCGCCACGCCTGGTACACCACCAGCCCGGTCAGGATGGACACCACCAGCGCGATCAGGCCCAGCGCGAACCAGGGCAGCCGGGGGGCGCCGCTCCGGCCCAGGGGCGGCCGCCGGGTCGGGCGCAGCAGCCCGTAGATCAGCAGCGCCGTCAGCAGCACGAAGGCCCAGCCCTTGAGCGTGCTCACCAGCTGGGCCTGCTCGGGGTCGGTGAACAGCCACAGCACCAGGCGGTCGGACAGCACGATCCAGAGCGCGGCGAAGCAGGCGTAGAGCAGCGCCACCGTCAGGGCGGTCAGGCCCTGTTGCGGCTGGCGCTGGGCGCGGGGCTGGCGGCGGCGGGCTGGCAACGGCGGTGGGGGTTCAGAGGGGGAAGATCTTGCCGGGGTTGAGGATGTTGTCCGGGTCCAGCGCGCGCTTGAGGGTGCGCATCATGGCGATCGCCCCGTCGCCGGCCTCGTGGCGCAGGAAGTCCATCTTGTGCAGGCCCACGCCGTGTTCGCCGGTGCAGGTGCCCTCCAGCGCCAGGGCGCGGGTCACCAGCTTGTGGTTCAGGTCCTCGGCGGTGCGGCGTTCCTGCTCGTTGTCGGGGTCGATCAGGTAGCCGAAGTGGAAGTTGCCGTCACCCACGTGGCCGACCAGGAAGTAGGGCAGGCCCGAGGCGTCGGCCTCGGCCACCGAGTCCAGCAGGCAGTCGGCCAGGCGGCTGATGGGCACGCAGGTGTCGGTGCTGATGGCGC
>CAMLQP010000233.1 GCA_946482115.1 uncultured Comamonadaceae bacterium | reverse complement strand
CCTTGCTGCTCTCGCTGCTGGCCTGTCTGTCGGCCGACCGGCCGTCGATGGCGGTTCTGGTGTGGACCATGCTGCTGGCCGGCAGCGCGGTCGGCGTGGCCATGGTGCTCAGCCGCCGGCCCCGGTGGCTGGCGCTCTGGGCACTGGGCGGGCGCGCCGACCGGCCGGCATGAATTTCGCCGACACACCGCAGACCCTGCGCGGAGCGGGTTTGCGCCCCACCCTCGGGCGCACCACGGTGCTGAACCTGATGGCGCAGGCGGGCGGCGTGCCGCAATGCTGCGAGGACCTGTACCGCAGCGCGATGCAGGCCGGGCGCGCCCTGAACGTCAGCAGCATCGCGCACGCGCTGGCCGATCTGGAGCGGGCGGGCTTCATCGAACGATTCACGTCGAAGGAAGAGCGCCGCCTCTACTACCGCCTGCCCGCGCGGGCCCCGGCGGGCCCCAGCCTGCCGGTGGTCCTGGAGCGCCACGGCCGCAGAACCCCGCTGGACGATCCCCTGGTCGCGCTGCGCCTGGCCCGCTGGCTGGCGGACCAGGGCGAGGTCCTGCACGAGAGCGACACCCTGGTGGTGCGGATCGAGCGCAGCACGCCGCCGGCCCCCGACGGGACCGGCCACTGACGTGATCGAGCGCTTTCACGGTGAACTGCTGAACTTCCTCACCCGGCGGGTGGGCAACCGCGACCTCGCGGCCGACCTGACGCAGGAGAGTTTTGCGCGCGTCTATTCGGTCGCCGGCGCCCGCCCGGTGATGGAGCCGCGCGCGCTGCTCTACACCACGGCGCGCAACCTGCTCACCGACCACCACCGACGAAGCACCGTCCGTGGCGCGGTGGCGTTCGATCCGGACGCCACCGTACACGATGAGCACGCCGGCCCCGACACCCACCAGCCCGAGGTCATCCTCGACGGCCGCCAGCGCCTGCAGCGGCTTGAACAGACCCTGGCCGCCCTGCCGCCGCGGGCGCGCGAAGCCTTTGTGCTGGCCAAGATCGATGGCCTGAGCCGCGCCGAGGTGGCGCAGACCATGGGGGTGAGCGTGAAGACGGTGGAATCGCACCTGGAGGTCGCCATGCGCGCCTGCGCGCAGGCCCTGCCGGGCCGCGCCTCGTCGCGCCGACACGCCATCACCTCCGTGCTGACCGTGGGCGGACTGGCCTGCCTGGGCGGCTGGGTTGGCTGGATGCACTGGCGTGCGCAGCCCCTGTATCAGCAGGCGTTCAGCACCCGGCGCGGCCAGCAGCAACGGCTGATACTGCCGGACGACAGCCAGCTGCGGCTGGACACCGCCACGCAGATCGAAGTCGCCTTCCACCGCAGCCACCGCCACGTGCGGCTGCTGCAGGGCCAGGCCTTCTTCGACGTGGCGCCCGACAGCGCACGGCCGTTTCACGTGCACGCCGACACGGTGAACGTGACCGTGGTGGGCACGCGGTTCTCGGTGCGGCTCACGCCGGAGGTGCCCGGGCGCGCCGGGGTGGAGGTGGCGGTCGAACACGGGCGCGTGCGCGTGGCCGCTGGCGGTGGTGTGGCGGCACCGTGGCAGCCGCTGCTGCTGGAGGCCGATCAGCGGGCGGTCTTTGACACCGCGGGCCGGCTGCGGTCGGTGGAGCGCTTGCCACCCGGGGGTGCGGCGCCCTGGCGCGAACGCCTGCTGAGCGTGGACAACCGGCCATTGGCGCAGGCGCTGGCCGAGCTGGAGCGCTATGCGCCCCAGGGCATCGCGTCGGTCGACCCCGCGGTGGCCGGCCTGCGCCTGAGCGGCACCTTCGACCCGCACGACGCCACCACCACCCGCCGCCTGCTGACGGCGGCGCTGCCGCTGCGGCTGGTTCCCGGGCCCACCGGCATGCACCTCAAGCCGGCGCACTGACCGCCGGTCACCGGCCACGCAAAAAAAGTTGAAAGCCCACTCCGGCAACACCGGGGCTGGTGCGTCTACCGGAACGACCGCTTTTCTCAATCCGTCGTTGGAGTTCCCATGCACCGCTTCACCCCCCGGCCCGCCCCGCTGGCCCTCGCCCTGTCCCTGGTCTTCGCCTCTGGCGCCCTCTGGGCGCAGGGCGCCAGCTTGGCGCCCGATGCCGCGCCCATCCCCATCAGCCTGCCCGCCCAGCCACTGGGCGAGGCGCTCAACGCCTGGGCGCGCCAGGCCGGCGCACAGCTGGTCGTGCAGCAATCGCTGGTGGCGGGCAAGACCGCCCCCGCCGTCGCCGGCGCGCTCACCGCCCGCCAGGCACTGGACCGCCTGCTGGCCGGCAGCGGCCTGACCGCCACGGTGGACGGCACGGCGGTCAGCATCCAGCCTGCTGCGCCCAGGGCCCCGGGCTCCGACGCGGCCTTGCCCGAGGTGAGGGTCACCGCCAAGGCCATCGGCCCGGCCTCCCCGCTGGGCTACCTGTCGAAGCGCAGCAGCACCGGCGCGCTGGGCAACAAGAAGCTGCTGGACACACCGTTCTCGGTGGCCACGGTGGACAGCGACGACATCGCCGAACGCGGCGCCAAGTCGATCGGCCAGATCTTCGCGAAGGACGCCGCCGTCTCGACCCCGACCAACTCCTTCGCGACCGACTGGTGGGGCACGCAGATCCGCGGCCTGCCGGTGCGCAACACCTACATCGACGACATCCCGATGCTGCTCTACTGGGGCGGCGACTTCCCGACCGAGATCACCGAGAGCGTCACCGCCCTCAAGGGCCTGACCGGCTTCACGTACGGCTTCGGCGAACCCGGCGGCGCGCTGAGCTACCAGCTCAAGCGACCCAAGGCCGACAACGAGACCCTGGTGCAGCTGGGCTACCGCAACCCGGGCCTGGCCTCGGTGCACCTGGACACCAACCGGCGGCTCTCGGAAGACACCGGGCTGAGGGCCAACGTCGCCACCGAGAATGGCACGGCCTACAACGCCGCGAAAGTCGACCGCACGGTCGCGTCCCTCGCGCTCGACCAGGCGCTGAGCAGCTCGGTCCAGTGGCGCAGCGCCCTGGTTTACGAAGACAGCCGCAACCAGGCCGAGCCCATCCAGCTGTACCTCGAAGCCTACGACCACGTGGGCAGCGGCGGGCAGCTGCCCGCGGTCACCTACGACTACGACCAGCTCAACGTCGACAACGCCTACTACGAGACCAAGACCCTGCTGGCGTCCACCGGCATCGACTGGAAGATCGACGACCAATGGACGCTGAAGACCCAGCTGGGCTTCTCGCGCAAGGACCACCGGTCCAACAAGGCCTTTGCCAACCTGCTCAACCGCGCGGGCGACTACACCGGCGCGATGTACAACTTCGCCGGCCAGCTGGACAACGTGTTTTCTCAGGCGGTGCTGCAGGGCACGGTGCAGGCAGCGGGCATGAAGCACGAGCTGGTGGCCGGGGCCGGCCTGCAGGCCAGCCGCGACCGCTGGGCCAGCGAGTTCTACTGGTCGAACGACTTCGACGGCAACCTCTACCGCGAGCAGACCTTCCGCTCCACCCGCACGCCCGACTTCGCGCTGCTGCCGGTGAGTTCCGACACGCGCCAGACCTATGCCTTTGCCAGCGACACGCTGCACTTCAACGAGCGCTGGCAGGCCATCGCCGGGCTGCGCTTCACGCGCTACCGCATCAAGGACCTCGACGGCGACCCGACCGTCGACTCTGCCTACCGGATCAGCAACGCCAGCCCCACCCTGGCCCTGATCCACAAACTCGACGCCCACACCAGCCTCTATGGCAGCTATGTGGAAGGGCTGGAGCCCGGCACCCGCGTCAGCCTGCCCTACGCCAACGCCGGCGAGCTGCTCAAGGCCACGGTGTCCAAACAGTACGAGATCGGCGCCAAACACGAGCACGGTGGTGTCGACTACGCCGCGGCGCTGTTCCGCGTCGAGCGCGCCAACCAGATCGACGCGCTGCGGGGCGGCGAACGCTACCTGACACAGGACGGCCGGCTGGTCTACCAGGGCCTGGAACTCAGCGGCGCGTACCCGCTGGGCAAGGCCCTGAGCGTCGGCCTGTCGGCGGTCTATCTGGACGCCACCATCGACAAGGTCTCCATCGACAACGCCGCGCTCCAGGGCCATGCGCCGTCGTTTGCTCCCAGGTGGCAGGTGGCGGCCAACGTCCAGTACCTGGTGCCGGCCGTGCGGGGACTGAAGCTGCACGGCACCGCCCGCTACGCCGGGGCGTCCTACACCACCGACGCCAACACCCTGCAGATCCCGGCCCGCACGGTGGTCAACGCCGGGTTCGCCTACGACTTCTCGGTCCGCGGCCAGGCGCTCACCCTGCTGGGCAACGTCTACAACCTGTTCAACAAGAAGTACTGGGCGGGCGGCGGCTGGTCGGCCGGCAACGTGGGGGAGGCACGCAACGTGTCGCTGAGCCTGCAGGCCCGGTTCTGAAAGCTTGATCTGCATCAAGTGCGGCCGATCGTCAGGATCGCCATCGAACACATCTAAAATAGAATCGTTCTCATTTACTTTCAACTGGAGCAACCACCGATGAAACTGCACACCGTCGCCGCCGCCGTGCTGGCCCTGGCTTCCCTGACCGCCGCCTCGCTGCCGGCCCACGCCCAGACCGCCGCACCCGCGGCCGCGGCGGCCGCAGCCGTCGACCACAAGGCCGTGGCCGCCCACTACGCCGCCCTGGTGCACGCCAACTACGCCGACACCCTGGCCGCCGCCAAGGACCTGCAGGCCGCCATCGCCGAGTTCACCAAGGCGCCGTCGGCCGACGGTCTGACCAAGGCCCGCAAGGCCTGGCTGGA
>CAMLQP010000232.1 GCA_946482115.1 uncultured Comamonadaceae bacterium | reverse complement strand
GCACGGGCTCGCACGGCAGGCGGCGGCCGTCGGCCGCGATCACGGCCAGGGCGTCCGGGTCGGCGACGTCCAGCGTGACGGCCTCACCCTCCGCCAGCGATTCGGCCTGCGGACAGGTCAGCAGCAGCAGGCCGACGTTGAAGGCGTTGCGAAAATACAGGCCGCTGTAGCTGGGTGCAATCACCGCGCGCAGGCCCAGCGCCACCAGCACGGCGGCGGCCTGCTCGCGCGAGGAACCGATGCCGAAATTGGGGCCGGCCACCAGCACGTCGCCCGCACGCACGCCGGTCGCAAAGTCGGGCCGCACGGCCTCCAGGCAGTGGCGCGCGATGACGTCCATCCCGTGTTTCATGGCGTGACCGGGCGCGAGCGCATCGGTGTCGATGTCGGCGCCCAGGCGCCAGACGCGGTGGGCGCTCATGCCAGCACCTCGCGCGGGTCGGTGATGCGGCCGCGCAGCGCGGACGCCGCCACGGTGTAGGGCGAAGCCAGGAACACTTCGGCCTCGGCCGAGCCCATGCGGCCCTTGAAGTTGCGCGCCGTGGTGGCGATGACACGGGTGGCGCCCTGCACGGCCTGGCCGTAGCCGGCACAGGCACCACAGGCGCTGGGCAGCAGCTCGGCACCCGCCTCCTGCAGCACGCGGGCCACGCCGCTGGCGCTGGCGCGTTCCCAGTCGTGCACGCTGGCGGGGGCCACCAGCAGGCGCACACCGTCGGCGATATGGCGGCCCTTCAGCACGCGCGCGGCGGCCTGCAGGTCTTCGAGCTTGGCGCCGGTGCAGGCCCCGATGTAGGCCAGCTGGATCGCCCCGCCGGCCACGGCGTCCACCGCATGGCCGTTGGCCGGGCTGTGGGGCACTGCGACCATGGGAGCCAGCGTGGCGGCATCGAAATCGTGGTCCTCGCAGGCGGCATCCGCGTCGGTCTGCCAGTGCGAGACGTCGCCCACCTCCACCCCCACGCCGCGCAGCCAGTCGGTGGTGGTGGCGTCGGGCGCGATCAGGCCGGCCTGGGCGCCCAGCTCCGCGCTCATGTTGGACAGCGTCATGCGCTCGGCCATGCCCAGGGCGCGGACGGTGTCGCCGGCGAACTCGACCGCCTGGTAGGCGCCGCCGTTCATGCCCAGCCGGGCGATCATGTGCAGCATCATGTCCTTGGCGCAGACGCCGTCGGCCAGGGTGCCGTTCCAGCGCAGGCGCACGGTGCGCGGCACCCTGACCCAGATCTCGCCGGTCACCACGACGCCCAGCATCTCGGTACTGCCGATACCGAACATGTAGGCGCCGAAGGCACCGCCGGTGGGCGAGTGCGAATCGCCGCCGACACAGAACAGGCCGGGTTTCAGATGGCCCTTCTGCGGCAGCACCACATGGCAGATGCCCTGGCTGTCGTGCACGTGGGGCAGCTGCTGCTCACGCGCCCAGTCGCGCGCAATGCGCACGATGCGGCGCGCGTCATCGTCGGCTTCGGGCACGAAGTGGTCCATCACCAGCACCACGCGCGAGCGGTCCCAGATCTGCGCGCCCAGCTCTTCCAGCATGGGCTTGAGGCGGCGCGGACCAGACGAGTCGTGGAACATCGCCAGGTCGACGCGGCAGTTGACGATCTCGCCCTCGCGCACGGCCTTGCGGCCAGCGGCACGCGCGATCAGTTTCTGCGCCAAGGTCTGCGATGCGGCCATGTCACAGCCCCAGGTACGCGCGACGCAGTTCGTCCGATCCCAGCAGTTCGCCGGGCAGGCCGGAGAAGCGCAGCGCGCCGTTTTCGATCACGTAGGCACGATCGGCCATTTCAAGCGCCTGCGCCACGTTCTGCTCCACCAGCAGGATGGACAGACCCTCCTCGCGCAGGCGGCGGATCAGGGTGAACATCTCCTCGACCAGCAGCGGCGACAGGCCCAGCGAGGGTTCATCCAGGATCAGCAGCTTTGGCTCGGCCATGAGGCCGCGGCCAATGGCCAGCATCTGCTGCTCGCCACCGCTCATGGTGCCGGCCAGCTGGGTGGTGCGCTCCCTGAGGCGCGGAAAGATGCCGAACACCCGCTCCAGGTTGCGCGCGCGATGGGCCCGCGCCCGCGTGAACGAACCCAGCTCCAGGTTCTCCAGCACGCTGAGGTTGGGAAATATCTTGCGGCCCTCGGGCACCTGAATCAGGCCGGTCTTCACCACCTCGCGGTAATGCGCGCCGGTCAGGCGTTCGCCGCCGAAACGCACCTCGCCATCCCAGGTGGGCACCAGACCGCAGATGGTGTGGTTGAAGGTGGTCTTTCCGGCACCGTTGCTGCCCAGCAGGGCCACCATCTCGCCACGCTCGACCCGCAGGTCCAGGCCACGCAAGATCTCGGTGCGACCGTAGCCGCTGCGCAGGCCGCGAACGTCCAGCAGGGTTTCGCTCATGCGCCCACTCCCGCCGCGCGCTGCAGGCGTGCCGCCGTTCCGTGGCCCAGGTAGGCCTCGACCACGCGCGCGTCGCGCGTGACCGCCTGCGGCTCACCTTCGGCGATCAGCTCGCCCTGCGCCAGCACCCAGACGTGTTCGGCCAGGTTCATCACGGCCTGCATCACGTGTTCGATCATCAGCACGGTCACTCCCTCATCCCGGATGGCGCGCACCACGGGCAGCATGTCAGCGATTTCCTGCGGGTTGAGCCCGGCCAGCACCTCGTCGAGCAGCAGCAGCCGGGGCCGGGTGGCCAGCGCACGCGCCAGCTCCAGGCGCTTGCGGCCGGCCACGGTGAGGTCGGACGCGGGCTTGTCCAGCTGCGGTCCGAGACCGACACGCTGGGCCACGGCTTCGGCGCGCGCCAGCGCCTCGCGGCGACCGGACTCGCGCAGGTGGGCGCCCACGGCAATGTTCTCGCGCACCGTCTGGGCCGCGAAGGGTTGCACGATCTGGAAGGTGCGGGCCATGCCCAGCCGGGCGTTGTCGTGGGGCGGGTGGCCGGTGATGTCGATCCCGCCCAGCCACACGCGCCCGGTATCGGGTTTCAGGAAACCGGACATCAGGGCGAACAGCGTGGTCTTGCCGGCACCGTTGGGCCCGATCAAGGCAGTCAGCGAGCCGGCGGGCACACTCAGTGACACGTTGCTGACGGCGCGCAGGCCGCCAAAGGTCTTGGAGACCTGTTCGATGCGCAGCAAGGGCTCAGCCACGGCGGCCCCCTTTCCAGAGACGGCGCACATCCTGCCCCAGGCCGGCGATGCCGCGCGGCAGGAACATCACGATCAGCACCAGCACGCAGCCGTAGATCACCATGTTGATGCCCGGCAGGGCACCGAAGAGGTTGCGTGTCAGGTCGGCCAGCACGTGCAGCACGAAGGCGCCCAGCAACGGCCCCCACACGGTGCCCATGCCGCCCACGATGGCCGCCACCAGCGCCTCGATGGAGGCGTGCGGGCCGAAGGCGATGGCGGGGTCGATGTACTGGAAGACCTGCACGTAGAAAGCGCCCGCGAGCCCCATGAAGGCGCCTGACAGCGTGATGGCGCCGAGCTTGACCCGGAACGGGTTGACGCCGACCGCGCGGGCGGCGTCCTCGTTGTCGCGCACCGCCTGCAGGTAGGCGCCGAAACGGGAATGCCGCAGCCAGGTAGTGACCAGCAGCGCCAGCACCACGATGGCGAGCACCACGTAAAGATAGCCCACGCGCGAGCCGAACTGCAGGTTGGCCGCCGATTCGCGCAGCGGGATCATCAGGCCCACACCCGCGCCGGTGAAGGGCACCGACAGCGCGAGGATGCGGAAGACCTCGGCAAAGGCCAACGTGACCAGCGCGAAGTAGGACCCTTTGAGGCCATAGCGGAAACTCAGCGCCCCGACCGCCAGGCCCACGAGGGCGCCGATGGCGGCGGCCAACACCAGCGCCAGCCATGGGTTGAGCCCCCACTGCAGCTGCGCGATGGCCTGCAGGTAGGCCCCGAAGCCGAAGAACAGCGCATGGCCAAACGAGAACTGGCCGCCGAAGCCGCCCAGCAGGTTCCAGGCCTGGGCCAGCAGGCCGGCATACAACGTCATCATGACGAAGTTGAGCCAGACGCCCGACTCCGTGACCAGGGGCACGGCCGCCACGGCCAGTGCGAAAACGACAATGGAGATAAGCGGTTTCATGCCTTGGCGCCAAACAGACCCTGCGGGCGGAACAGCAGCACCGCAATGAAGATGAGGAAGATGCCGATCTGGCCCAGCGATTCACCGAGGAACAGGCCGCCAAGCGACTCGACCACGCCGATCAGCAGGCCGCCAACCAGCGCCCCCGCGAAGCTGCCCATGCCGCCCAGCACCACTATGGTGAAGGCCACCAGCACGAAGCCGCCTCCCACCTGCGGGTTGACGTAGTAGGCCGGCAGCAGGAAACACGCTGCTGCGCCCAGGCAGGCCAGGCCGATGCCGAAGCTCATGGCGTAGATGTGGTCCACGTCGATCCCCATGAGCCGCGCACCCTGCTTTTCCTTGGCCACGGCGCGGATGGCACGCCCGAGATCGGTGCGTGACACCAGCCACAGCAGCAGCGCCGACGCCACCAGGGCGCCGCCGAAAGCGATCAGCTTGGGCAAGGCGATGAAAGCCGGGCCGATCTGCACGGTGGACAGCGTGTAGGCGGTGTCTATGGTGCGGGTGTCGGATCGGAAGAACAGCAGCGCCAGGTTCTCCATCACGATGGACAGCCCCAGCGTGACGAGCAGGATGTTCTCGTCCTTGCCATGGCTGGCGCGGTTGATCACGACCCGCTGCAGCAGGTAGCCCAGCACGAACATGC
>CAMLQP010000231.1 GCA_946482115.1 uncultured Comamonadaceae bacterium | reverse complement strand
GCCCATGGCGTTCATGGTGTCCACGAACAGCGGGTTGCCCATCATGCGGACCTTCACGCCCTTGAGGTCGGCCGGGGTGCGCACCGGCTTCTTGGTGTAGAGGCTGCGCGAGCCGCCATCCATCCAGCCCAGGCCCACCAGGCGGGCGGGGCTGGCGGTGACCTTGTCGAGCAGGTCCTGGCCCACGGCGCCGTCGATCACCTTGCGCATGTGGTTGATGTCGCGGAACACGAAGGGCATGTTGAACACGTCCACTTCAGGCACCACCGGGCCGATCACGCCCAGCGAGATGCGCGCGAGCTGGATGGCGCCGAGCTGCGTCTGTTCGACGGCTTCCTTCTCCTGGCCGAGCACGGCGCCGGGGAAGGTCTGGATCTTGATGCGGCCGTTGGTGGCGGCTTCCAGCCGCTTGCCCATGTTTTCGACCGCGACCACGGTGGGGTAGCCGGCGGGGTGGGTGTCGTGCGACTTGAGCACGATGTTCTGCGCCTGAGCGGCCAGGGGCAGCAGTCCTGCCAGGGTCAGGCTCAGTAGCAGTCGGCGTTGGGTGTGCATGGCGGTTGTCTCCGTTGGTGGTTGGAAAGGGATGAATGGACCGGCGCCTGCTTCAGGCCCGGAACGGGGGCTCTTCCAGGCCCTTCACGCCTGGATGGAGTGCGAACACGCCGCCCGCGAGCGGCTGATCGGTCAGGTCGATACCGCCGGGGCGTATCGACGTGACGAACAGGGTGTCGAGCCCGGCGCCACCGAAGGCGCACATGGCCGGTTTCTTGACGGGCACGGCCAGCGAGCGGTCGAGCCGCCCATCGGGTGTGAAACGGTGCACCAGACCGGCGTCGTTGCCGCAGATCCAGTAGCAGCCATCGGCGTCCACGGCCGCGCCGTCGGGGCGGCCGGGCAGGGGCTTCATGTCGACGAACAGGTGGCGGTTGCTCGGCGTGCCAGTTTCGGTGTCGTAGTCGAAGGCCCAGATGGCCTGCACGTTGGGGTGGGAGTCCGACAGGTACATCGTGCGGCCATCGGGGCTGAAGCCCAGGCCGTTGGGGGTGATGAAACCATCGAGCACGCTGCGCAGGCCGTCGGCACGGGTGTAGCGATACAGCCGGCCCACGGGTGCCGCGGCACCCATGTCCATCAGCATGGTGCCGGCCCAGAAGCGGCCCTGGCGGTCACAGCGACCGTCGTTGAAGCGCATGCCGGCACGCGCATGGTCGGCAGCGGCCAGCCGTTCGGCGGCCAGCGAACCGTCGGCCTGGGCGCGCAGGTGGAAGATGCCGCTTTCCAGCCCCGCCACCCAGCCTTCGCCCGCACGGGCCAGGCAGGCCAGCTGCTCGGGCGCCTGCCAGTGGGCCAGCGCGCCGCTGGGCGCGTGCCAGCGCCACAGCCGGCCGGCGGGTATGTCGGCCCAGTACAGCGCCTGCTCGGTGGCCTGCCACACCGGGCTTTCGCCGGTGGCGCACTGCAGATCGGCGATGAGCTCGGCCGCCATGTCAGTGCCGCCCGGTCGCCCGAAGGCACTGACGCACCCCCTCGGGGGGCAGCGATACGCAAAGCGATGAGCGTGGGGGCTTGTTCATGTCAGAAGGGGCCGGCTTTCACGAAGCCGCCGCCTGCATAGATTGCAGCCGGGTCGCTCAGATCCGGTTCAGGGGTGCGCGCAAACACGGCCTCGCGGAACACGTCCGAGCTGTCCTGGGGCCGGTAGCCGATGTGCCGGGCGCGGCTGTTGTCCCACCAGGTCACGGCGTTGTCGGACATGCCGAAGACGATGCTGTGGCCCAGCACCGGGGTCTCCAGGCAGGCGGTGATGAGGCGGTGCAGGTCGTCGTAGCTGAGCCAGGTGGCCAGCATGCGGCGGTCCTTGGGTTCGGGGAAGGACGAGCCGATGCGCACGCAGGCGGTTTCGATGCCGTAGCGGTCGAAGTAGAAACGCGAGAGGTCCTCGCCGAAGGCCTTGCTGACGCCGTACAGGCCGTCAGGGCGGGGCGGGTGGTCGGCGGTGATGGTCTCGCCCTGGCGGTAGAAGCCCACCACGTGGTTGGAGCTGGCGAACACCACGCGCCTGATGCCGTGCTTGCGGGCGGCCTCGTACAGGTTGTAGGCACCGATGATGTTGGCTTGCAGGATCGGCTGGAACGGGCCTTCCACCGAATAACCGCCCATGTGGACGATGGCATCCACGCCGGCCACCATGCGGTCCACGGCCGACGCGTCGCCCAGGTCGGCCAGCACCACTTCCTCGCCCGCTTCGGCGGCGCCGAAGTCGCGCACGTCGGACAGGCGCAGCGTCCTGCAGTTGGCCTTGAGGCGCTGGCGCAGCACCTGGCCCAGGCCGCCGGCCGCGCCGGTCAGCAGCAGGGTGTCGTGGATCTTGAGGGGCTTGGACATTTCGGCGGGCTTTGCTACAGTGCGACTCATCACTTGTCAGTTATATGTTGTCAGACAACTAAATTTTGGTGTTACCCTTCAGCCTTGTCAACGAGTTTCCGATGCACTCAGTGAAAACCCTAGCCACCCATCTGGCGCCTCGCGTGCGGCGGCCGCGTGGGCTGGTGCCTGAGATCGTGGATGCGCTGTCGCAGGACATCCGCGAGGGCCGGCTCAAGCCGGGCGACAAGCTGCCGACCGAGTCGGCGCTGGTCGAACGCTTCGACGTGAGCCGCACGGTGGTGCGCGAGGCGATCTCGCGCCTGCAGGCCTCGGGGCTGGTGGAAACGCGTCACGGCATCGGCACTTTCGTGATGGAGCCGCGCGAGGCAGGCACCTTCCGCATCGCGCCCGAGGACTTTGCCACCGTGGCCGACGTGATCGAGCTGCTGGAGCTGCGCATCAGCCTGGAGAGCGAGGCCGCCGGCCTGGCCGCGCAGCGCCGCAGCGCCGACAACCTGGCCGTCATGGAGCAGGCGCTGGCCGCCTTCCAGGATTCCATCACGCATGATTCCGACGCCGTGCCGTCGGACTTCCAGTTCCACATGGAAGTGGCGCGTGCCACCGGCAACCGCCACTTCGCGGACCTGATGACTTATCTGGGCACCATGATCATCCCGCGTACGCGGCTCAAGACCGCGCAGCAGGCCTCCGAAGGCCGGCTGGCCTACCTGCAGCGGGTGCATGGCGAACACGAGCGCATCTTCCGCGCCATCCGCGACCAGGACGCCGCAGCCGCGCGCGACGCCATGCGCACCCACCTGTCGAACAGCCGCGAGCGCCTGCGGCGCTCGCAAGCCCAGACAACCTGAATTTCAGCCGTCGGCGTTGATCTTCGCGATCAGCGCCTGCAACACCGTCTCGGCCTGGTCGTTGGGCACCTGGCAGGTGCCCGCGGCCTGGTGGCCGCCGCCGCCGTACTGCAGCATCAGTTCGCCCACGTTGGTTTTGCTGCTGCGGTCCAGGATGGACTTGCCGGTGGCGAACACGGTGTTCTGCTTGGCCAGCCCCCACATCGCGTGGATGGAGATGTTGGTCTGCGGGAACAGCGCGTAGATCATGAAGCGGTTGGTGGCGTAGATGGTGTCCTCGCCCCGCAGGTCCAGCACCACCAGGTTCTTGTGCACCGTGGCGCAGCGCTGGATCTGCTCCTTGGCCTTGACGGCGTGTTCCTGGTACAGATCCACTCGCTCGCGCACGTCGGGCAACTCCAGTATCTGCCCGATGCTGTGGTCGCGGCAATAGTCGATGAGGTCCATCATCAGTGCGTAGTTGCTGATGCGGAAATCACGGAAACGTCCCAGCCCGGTGCGCGAGTCCATCAGGTAGTTCAGCAACGTCCAGCCGCTGGGGTTTAGCACCTCGTCGCGCACGTACTGGGCCGAATCGGCCTTGTCCACGGCCTCCATCATCTCGTCGCTGATGCGGGGAAAAGTCTTTTTGCCGCCGTAGTGGTCGTAGACCACCCGCGCGGCCGAGGGCGCGGTGGCCGAGATGATGTGGTTGGGCCGCTCGCCGGTGTTGCGGATGGTTTCCGACTCGTGGTGGTCGAAGGCCAGGTGCGCGGCCGCCACATAGGGCAGGTTGGTGGTGATGTCGCGGCCCGTGATGGGCACCTTGCCGTCCTGCATGTCCTTGGGGTGGACGAAGGTGATCTCGTCGATCAGGTCCAGCTCCTTGAGCAGCACGGCGCAGACCAGGCCGTCGAAATCGCTGCGGGTGACGAGGCGGAACTTGGTGTCGGCCATGGGGCTTCCTTTGGGGCGGCAGAGGTAAAGGTCACAAAATGATAACCAGCCTGCCGTCCCGCTGGAAGCCGCCCGGCGTCACATGTTGCGGCGGTACTGGCCGCCCACCTCGAACAGGGCATTCGTGATCTGGCCCAGGCTGCACACGCGCACGGCGTCCATCAGCACTTCGAAGACGTTGCCGTCTTCTATCACCGCCTGCTGCAGCCGTTGCAGCATGGCGGGGGCGGTGCCGGCGTTGCGGGCGTGGAAGTCGGCCAGCCGCTGCAGCTGGCTCTGTTTTTCTTCCTCGGTGCTGCGCGCCAGCTCCAGCTTCTCGGGGATGGCGTCGCCGTGCGGGTTGCGGAAGGTGTTGACGCCGATGATGGGCAGCTCGCCGGTGTGCTTGAGCATCTCGTAGTGCATGCTCTCGTCCTGAATCCGCCCGCGCTGGTAGCCGGTCTCCATCGCGCCCAGCACGCCGCCGCGCTCGGCGATGCGCTCGAACTCGGCCAGCACGGCCTCTTCCACCAGCTCGGTCAGCTCCTCGATGATGAAGGCACCCTGGCTGGGGTTCTCGTTCTTGGCCAGGCCCCACTCGCGGTTGATGATGAGCTGGATCGC
>CAMLQP010000230.1 GCA_946482115.1 uncultured Comamonadaceae bacterium | reverse complement strand
TCTGGCTGGCCTCCCACTGGCCCCTGGGGATGGCTTCCACGCAGCCGCGCCAGATTTCGGTGAGGTAGGCGCTGGTGTAGAGCGTGAGCGCCAGCGAGGCCGACACCCAGGGCGAGACCTTGAGGCCCAGCAGGCCCAGGCCGAAGTAGGCCAGAAACAGCTGCATCAGCAGCGGCGTGCCCTGGAACAGCTGCACGTAGCCGGCGATCAGCCGGCCCATCCAGCGCACGCGCGACAGCCGCGCCACCAGCAGCAGCGCGCCCACCAGGCCGCCGCCGATGAAGGCGATCAGCGACAGCACCACCGTCCAGCGCGCCGCCAGCAGCAGGTTGCGCAGGATGTCCCAGAGTGTGAAATCGACCATGGGTTGCGTCCTTTCAGCGGCCGAAGACGAAACGCGGCCCGGCCCAGTTGAGCAGGCGGCGCAACGCGATGGCCAGCAGCAGGTAGAGGGCGGTGGCCACGATGTAGGCCTCGAAGGTGCGGAAGTTCTGGGCCTGGATCACGTTGGCGGCGTAGCTCAGTTCCTCGGTGGAGATCTGCCCGCAGACGGCCGAGCCGAGCATCACGATCACGATCTGGCTCACCAGCGCCGGCCACACGCGTTTGAGCGAGGGCGGCAGGATCACCCGCGTGAACACCTGCCAGCGGTTGAGTGCCAGGCTCAGCGCGGCCTCGATCTGGCCGCGCGGCGTGTTCTGGATGCCGGCGCGGATGATCTCGGTGGCGTAGGCACCCAGGTTGAGCACCATGGCGATGATGGACGCCACCTCGGGCGAGAGCTTGACGCCCAGCGAGGGCAGGCCGAAGAAGATGAAGAACAGCTGCACGATGAACGGCGTGTTGCGGATCAGTTCCACATAGGCGCCGCACACCCAGCGCAGCCACAGCGGGCCGCTCACGCGGGCCCAGGCGCAGGCAATGCCCACCACCAGGCCCAGCGCCAGCGCGATGGCGGTCAGGCCCAGCGTCCAGAGCACCCCTCTGAGGAGGAAGGGCCATTGGGCGAGCACGGCGCCGAAATCGAGTTCCACAGGCATGGCGGGGCCTCGCGGGGGGCTGCGGGTTTATTCGCTCAGCGGCAGATCGCCGGCGGGGCGGCCCAGCCATTTCTGCGCCATCTTGTCGATGGTGCCGTCCTTCCTGGCCGCGAGGATGATCTCGTTGACCTTCAGGCGCAGCTTGTCCTCGCCCTTGGCCACGCCGATGAAGTTGGGGCTGTCCTTGATCAGCAGCTTGAACTCGGCGCCCAGCTGCGGGTTCTTCTGCGCCATCAGGCCGGCGTTGGACACGCTGGTCGCGATCAGCTGGGCCTGGCCGGCCACGAAGGCGGCGGTGGTGGCGGCCTGGTCTTCATAGCGCTTGAAGTCCATGGTGGGCGGACCGACCTTGACCAGCTCCTGCTCTTCCATCGCGCCCTTGGCCACGGCGATGGTCTTGCCGCCCAGGTCGGCGAAGCTCTTGATGCTGAGCGACTTGGGGCCGTAGACGGCCTGGAAGAAGGGCGAGTAGGCATGGGTGAAGTCGATCACCTTCAGGCGCTCGGCGTTCTTGCCCAGCGTGGAGATCACCAGGTGCACCTGCTTGGTCTGCACGTAAGGGATGCGGTTGGCGCTGATCACCGGCACCATCTCCAGCTTCACGCCCAGCTTGTCGGCGATCAGCTGGGCCATCTCCACGTCCAGGCCCTGGGGCTTGAGGTCCAGGCCGGCGAAGCCGTAGGGCGGGTAGTCGGTGGGCACGCCGATCTTGATGGCCTTGGCCTTCAGGACGTCGTCGAGCGCGGTCTGCGCCTGCGCGGCGCCGGTGCCCAGCAGGGCGGTGGCGGCCAGGGCCAGGGTGAGGCGGCGGGTGGTGTTCATAGCAGGGCTCCTAGGTAGGTGGAGGAATCGCCCTCGCCCTGTGTGGCCGAGGGTGGGTTGCCGGCGCGCCTTCGCCGTGGCGGCGGGGCGGTGGACGCGGGTTTGGCCAGTGGCGTCAGCGCGTCGCGCAGCTGGGCCAGCGGGTCGTTCTGGGTGGGCAGGCGCAGGTGACCCTGCACCGTGCCGATGTGGGCGGCCATCAGGGTTTCGGCGGCGGCCACGTCGCCACGCTCCAGCGCCTCGACGATGCGCACGTGGTCTTCGCAGGACTGCGCGGCGTCGTGCGAGGACTGGTAGAGCATGGCGATCAGCGTGGTGCGTGCGGTGTAGTCGCGCAGCGTGTCGGCCAGCAGGCCGTTGCCCAGGCATTCGGCCAGGCAGACGTGGAAATCGCCCAGCAGGTAGCTGCGCAGGCCTACGTCCTCGCCCTTGATGGCGGCCTTCTCGCGGCTGACGTGCTGGCGCAGCTTGCGGATGGCGCTCTTGTCCACCGAGCCGCTGGCGCGTATCAGGCCCAGTTCGATCACGCGGCGGGCCTCGAAGGCCTCGCGCGCCTCCTGCTGCGACGGTGCCATCACGTACCAGCCGCGCCGCGCACTCACCGTGACGATGCCGCGCGCGGCCAGGCGCATCAGCGCCTCGCGCACGATGGTGCGGCTGCAGTCGAACAGCATGGCCAGCTCCTGCTCGCCCAGGCGCGATCCCGGCTGCAGCTTCTGCGCCATGACGGCTTCGATGATGCGTTCACTGATCTCGGAGGAGGTGGCCATGCTCCGGCATTGCAGGTTGTGTGCCAGCCGCCTCGTCCCAGGTATACAAGGCCTGCGCACCACCTTCGCGCACCAAGCGGGCGCGTTCCGGCCAGCCGGCCGCACCAAGACAAGGTGCGCCGCACGCCTTTGGGCACCGCGGGCGGGCGGGGATAATCCCCGCCATGGACACCTCCGCCTACCTGCGTTCCCACATCCGCACCGTCCCCGACTGGCCCGCGCCCGGCGTCCAGTTCCGTGACATCACGCCCCTGCTGCAGACCCCCAAGGTGTTCCGCGTGCTGATCGACACCTTCGTGCACCGCTACATGGATGCCGGCATGCGCCCCGACGTGGTGGCCGGGCTGGACGCGCGCGGCTTCATCATCGGCTCGGTGCTGGCCTACGAGCTGGGCGTGGGCTTCGTGCCCATCCGCAAGAAGGGCAAGCTGCCCTTCACCACGGTGGAGGAGACCTACGAGCTGGAATACGGCAGCGCCACGGTGGAGCTGCACACCGACGCCGTCAGGGCCGGCGACCGCGTGGTGCTGATCGACGACCTGATCGCCACCGGCGGCACCATGATGGCGGGCAAGAAGCTGCTGGAGAAACTCGGCGCCACGGTGTTCGAGGGCGCCGCCATCGTGGACCTGCCCGAACTGGGCGGCTCGCAGCGGTTGCGCGGAAGTGGCCTGCCGCTCTTTACCTTGGTCGATTTCCAGGGGCACTGACCGGGGGCACCGCCGGGCCGGCTTTGCCGGACGGCCAGTGCCGCCCCCTGGGGGGTGACGCCGCAGGCGGCGCGGGGGGCACTTACCTCAACGTGATTTCCACGCGCCGGTTGCGCGGTTCGTCCACGTTGTCCGGCGTCGGCACCAGCAGGTTGCGCTCGCCGTGCGACTCCACCACCAGCGCGGCCAGGTTCAGGCCCTGCTGGCGCAGCAGCTGGGCGATGGCGGTGGCGCGCTGCAGCGCCAACCGCTCATTGGCATCGGCCGCGCCCTGGGTGTCGGTGTGGCCGATCACGGACATGTCGACCGCCGGGCGGGTGCGCGCGAGCTCGAGGATGCGCGGCAGCAGCGCGCGCGACTCGGCGGTCAGATCGGTGCCGCCGCGCTCGAAATAGAGCAGGAACTGCTCGGGCTTGGCCGGGCGCGCCTGCATCGCGTCGCCAAAGTCCTGGCGGAGCTGGGCGGCATCCACCGGGCGCGGGGCCGCCGTGCCGTCGGTGCCGGCCGCCTGGTTGGCCTGGGTCAGCTGCTGCGAGCCCTTGTCGCCCTGCACCGTCACCTGGCCCACGGTGCCGTCGGCATTGGGCAGCAGCACCACGTAGGACTTGGGAAATGCCGGCGGCGCGGGCGGCGGCGGGCTGGCGCAACCGGCCAGCAGGGCAACGGTCACCAGCAGGGGCAGCCACGGTTTCATCGCAACTCCTGATTGAACATTTTTTGCATTTATAGCCCGACTTGGGGCCGGGCGGCCACTTTATTCGGGTGGCCGGCTTTCGGGCGTCCGGTTCTCGACCGCGCGCTCGGCGTAGCGGTGAAAGCGCCAGGCATCGCCCGCCAACGTGATGCGGCGCCAGACGGCGCGTTTTTCGCCGGGGGTCATCTCGGGCCAGCGTTGCACCTCCTCGAAGGTGCGGCCGCAGCCCTTGCAGTCGGCGTCGCCCTGGCTGGTGGAGCAGATCGCGATGCAGGGCGTGTCGGGCGTGGTGTCGTACCAGGCCCGCCAGGCTTCCCAGGCGGCCTTGGGCATGCTGGCTTCGTCGGCCACGTTCTCGTGGTAGTAGACCAGCAGCGCGTAGACCTCGGCCAGCGCGCGCGTCTCGGGGGCCAGCGCCACGCCGTCGGGCGAAGGCTTGCGGGCGCGCCAGAAGTTGATGGCCGCCTCGATGTCGGTGATGTGTATGCCGGCCATGGGTCTACAGGGCTTTAGAGATCCACTCGGCGAACGCGGCGCACTCCCAGCGCTCCATGTTGCCCGGGCGCCAGCACAGGTAGTGGGCGTGCGGGCTGGGTACGCTGCGGTCGAACAGGCGTACCAGCGTGCCGTTGGCCAGCCAGGGGGCGCCCAGGCGCAGCCGCACCAGGGCCGCGCCCATGCCGGCGGCGGCGGCGTCGCACATCAGGCCCACGTCGTTGAACTGCGAGCCGTCGCTGGGCTCGGGCCAGTCCAGCTCGTGCGCGGCG
>CAMLQP010000229.1 GCA_946482115.1 uncultured Comamonadaceae bacterium | reverse complement strand
TCATGGCCACGAACCACTGGTCGGTCAGCATGGGCTCGACCACCTGGCCGGTGCGGGCGCAGCGCGGCACCAGGAGCTTGTGTTTCTTCACTTCCACCAGCAGGCCGGCGGCCTCCAGATCGGCCACCACCTGCTTGCGGGCCACGAAGCGGTTCAGGCCCCGGTACTTCTCCGGCGCGTTGTCGTTGATATCCGCATCCAGCGTCAGCACGCCGATCATGGGCAGGCCGTGGCGCTGGCCCACCTGGTAGTCGTTGGGATCGTGCGCGGGCGTGACCTTGACCACGCCGGTGCCGAATTCGCGGTCCACGTAATCATCGGCAATGATGGGGATGTCGCGATCGCACAGCGGCAGGCGCACGGTCTTGCCGATCAGGGCCTGGTAGCGCTCGTCCTCGGGGTGCACCATCACCGCCGTGTCGCCCAGCATGGTTTCGGGGCGGGTGGTGGCCACCACCAGCGAGCCGCTGCCGTCGCTCAGGGGGTAGCGGATGTGCCACAGGAAGCCGTCTTCTTCCTCGCTCTCCACTTCCAGGTCGGAAACGGCAGTTTTCAGCTCCGGGTCCCAGTTGACCAGGCGCTTGCCGCGGTAGATCAGGCCCTGCTCGTACAGCCGCACGAAGGTCTCGGTGACGATGCGCGAGAGCTTGTCGTCCATGGTGAAGTATTCGCGCTCCCAGTCCACGCTGTCGCCCATGCGGCGCATCTGCGTGGTGATGGTGTTGCCGGACTTCTCCTTCCACTCCCACACCCTGGCGACGAAGTTCTTGCGGCCCAGGTCGTGGCGGCTGACCTTTTGCTCCTGCAGCTGGCGCTCCACCACGATCTGGGTGGCGATGCCGGCGTGGTCGGTGCCCGGCACCCAGACCGTGTTGAAGCCGCGCATGCGGTGGTAGCGCGTCAGGCTGTCCATGATGGTCTGGTTGAACGCGTGCCCCATGTGCAGCGTGCCGGTCACGTTGGGTGGCGGCAGCTGGATGGCGAACGAGGGCGCGTCGGCCTGCGGCGCGCCGGTGCCGCGCACGCCCGCGCGGCCGTAACCGCGCTTCTCCCATTCGGGGCCCCAGTGCGCCTCCAGGGCGGCGGGCTCGAAGGATTTGGACAGGCTTTGCAGGCCGGGCTGGGCCGGGGTGGTGTCTGGGCTCATGGGGGCAAGTGAAAACGGCAGCCCAGGGGCTGCCGTTGCGCGCTAGGGACGTGAGGCGCTGATTTTACGCGGCGTCCAGCCCGTCGGCGGCGATGGCAATGCTCTCGGCCAGCAGTTGCGCGTCGCCGACCTGGTTGGCGAGCACCAGCACCAGCCGGGCGTTGAGCAGTTCGGAGCGTTCGCGGCTCAGGCCCTGGTGGGCGTCCAGCAGCTGTTCGTAGAAGCCGTCGGCGTCCTTGAGCTCGGGCGTGGTCTTGGCGTGGATCAGGTGTTTCATGGGTGGTGCCTCCTTTCAGTGCAGGGCCAGGGCTTTTTCCAGCGCGGCCACCAGCTGGCCGTCCACGGCCTCGCCGGTGGCGGCCAGGTAGCCGTCGGGACGTATCAGTGCCCAGGCATGGCCGAAGACGTGGCAGGCGCCCTGCAGGTGACCCTTGGGATCGCGGATGTGTTCCACGGCCTGGGCGGGCGCGTCCGCGTCCAGCACCTGCACGCTGACCAGCGGCGCGTGACGCGACAGCTCGGCCAGGCGTTCGCGCGCCGCGGCGGACAGGTCGCCGAAGGCCAGCAACAGCAGCCGGCCATCGGCCCAGCGCAGCAGATCGTTCAGGTTGCCCGTGGCCGCCGCCGCGCCGGGCCAGCGGAAACTCACGTTCTGCACCGACTGCCCGCCGGCGCTGCCGGGCGCGTAGCCGCACACGGGCGATCGGGTGTAGCTGTTGGCCACCGCCATGCGGCCGGTGTTGACCAGCGCGCGTGCGAAGGCGTGCTGCCGCGCCAGGCCCAGCACCGCGCGGCGGAACAGGCGCTCGGCTTCGCCGGCCGGGCGCAGGAAACGCGCCGTCCGGTTGGTTACCTTCACGTTCTCCTGCGCGGCCTGGTGGCGCTCGGCGTGGTAGCTGTCCAGCAGCGCGGGCGCGGCCTGGCCACGCAGCACGGCGGCGAGTTTCCAGGCCAGGTTGTCGGCGTCGGCGATGCCGGTGTTGCCGCCGCGCGCGCCGAACGGGCTGACCACCTTGGCCGAGTCGCCCATGAAGAACACGCGGCCGGAGCGCATCTGGTCCACGCACTCGCTGCGGTAGGCATAGGGGCCGACCCAGACGATCTCGACCTGGGTGCCAGGGCCGAACTGGCGCGCCAGGCGCTCGCGCACCACGTCCTCGCGGCTCACGTGGGCGGGGTCGCTGTCGGGAGCCATCTGGTAGTCGATGCGCCAGACATCGTCGGCCATCAGGTGCTGCCAGACCGCCCGGTTGTCGTTGAACGGCGCCTCGATCCAGGTGTGGCGCTCGGTGGGCGGGTGGGTGTCGAAGCGCACGTCGGCGATGCACCAGCGGTCGTCGCCACGCCTGGAGGTGAATGGCACCTGCAGCCACTGCCGCAGCGGGCTGTGCGAGCCGCTCGCGTCGATCACATGCTCGGCTTCCATGCGGTAGCGGCCGTCGGGTGTCTCCACTTCCAGCGTGGCGAAGTCGGCGTTCTGCTCGAAACCTACCAGGCGGTTGCGCCAGCGCAGCTCCACCCGGCCCAGCTCCGCGATGCGCTCCACCAGGAAGCCTTCGATGTAGAACTGCTGGATGTTGATGAAGGGTGGCTGTTGCGAGAGGTTGAAGGCGCTCTGCTGGCGCAGGTCGAAGCTGTAGACCTCGTCGCTGCCGGCGAAGGTGCGGCCCACGCTCCACTGGATGCCCTTGTCCGCGATGCGCTCGCAGATGCCCAGGCGCTGGAAGATCTCCAGCGATTTCTGCGTGTAGCAGATGCCGCGCGAGGAGGCGCCCTTGACGCCGACGGTGTTGTCCTCGTCGATCAGCACGGCGCGCACGCCGAGCTGCGCGAGGCAGGCCGCCAGCGTGAGGCCGGTGATGCCGCCGCCGACGATGACGATGGGGTGGCGCAGTGTGTGTGGCAGGTCGAGTTCGGGCGGTCGCTGGTAGGGGTATTCCGGCAGGGTGTAGCCGCTGCCGCCGGTGAATTCGTAGCCGTTGGTGTAGGCCGGGTCGCGGTAGGTGCTGGTGGTCATGGAGAAGCTCTGTGTCAGGCCGCGGCGTTCGGCGCGTACTCGGGGCGGTCGTTCTGCTGGGGCCTGAGCGGCGCGGCGGCCTGGCCGGCCGCGCGTTCGGCACGCCATTGCATCTTGCGGGCGTTCCATTCCGCGAGGCGGGCATGGGCGGTCCGGCTTTCCTGCAGCATCTGGAATTCGTCGGCGAGCTGGGCCGTGAGCTCCAGCCGTATGCCGTTGGGGTCGAAGCAGTAGATGCTCTTGAAGATGTGGTGGTCGGTCACGCCCAGCACCTCGATGCCATGGGCCTTGAGCCTGGCCTTGGTGTCCTCCAGCTGCTTCACGGTGTCCACGCGGAAACTGATGTGGTTGACCCACCTGGGCGTGTTGGGCGAGGGCTCGGCCGCGATGTCGTCGCCCAGGTCGAAGAAGGCGATGAAGGAGCCGTCCTGCAGGCGGAAGAAGAAGTGGGTGTAGGGGCAGTATTCGCCCGTGCTCGGCACGTAGTCGCTCTGGATGATGTGGTACAGCGGCAGGCCCAGGATGTCTTCGTAGAAGCGCCGGGTTTCCTCCGCGTCGCGGGCGCGGTAGGCGTAGTGATGCAGTTGCTGGATGGGGGCGGGCGCGGGTAGCTGGGCGGTGTCCATGAACATCTCCGAATTCACCATGGAGAAATTAATTTACTTTAGGTGAATTCTATCCCCGTGAACCCGAGGTGTCGATCCGGGGAATCCTGTGTTGAGAATGGGTATCAATCAAGACTATCGCGCCGATAGTTGAAATCCATGATCTGCATTGACCGGAACAATTAGACGCTCTTGCCGGGCCGGGCTATGGTCTTCGGGTCGCCCAGGCCCGCTCCCGCGGCGCGGCCCGGTGGCACCCATCAACCCACAGGAGATCAGCCATGCCCGCACTCAAAGGATCGAAGACCGAACAGTGCCTCAAGGAGGCCTTTGCCGGCGAATCGCAAGCGAACCGCCGCTACCTGTATTTCGCGAACAAGGCCGATGTGGAAGGCCAGAACGACGTGGCGGCGCTGTTCCGCTCCACCGCCGAGGGCGAGACCGGACATGCCCACGGCCACCTCGAGTTCCTGGAGCAGTCGGGCGATCCGGCCACCGGCCTGCCCATCGGCTCCACGCGCCAGAACCTGGCCTCGGCGGTGGCCGGCGAGACCCATGAGTACACCGACATGTACCCGGGCATGGCCAAGACCGCGCGCGAGGAAGGCTTCGACGAGGTGGCCGACTGGTTCGAGACCCTGGCCAAGGCCGAGCGCAGCCACGCCAACCGCTACCAGAAGGCCCTGAACGAGCTCGTGGACTGACGACCGTTCGGCGTCGGGCGTTGCGCGCAGCCACAGCGCCCTTCGCCGAGCGGTCTCCCACGAAGGAACAACAACATGGCACGCGAAGGCAACCTGGAAGCACCCACGCGGCACGCACTCGACTGGAAAAACCCCGACTTTCACGACGAGGAAAAATGCCTCGCCGAACTGGAACGCATCTTCGACATCTGCCATGGCTGCCGCCGCTGCGTGAGCCTGTGCGGCGCGTTCCCCACGCTGTTCGACCTGGTGGACGAGAGCGAGACCCTGGAGGTGGACGGCGTGAACAAGGCCGACTACTGGAAGGTGGTCGACCAGTGCTACCTGTGCGACCTGTGCTACATGACCAAGTGCCCCTACGTGCCGC
>CAMLQP010000228.1 GCA_946482115.1 uncultured Comamonadaceae bacterium | reverse complement strand
GGTGCCCGAGCCCTTCCTGGTGATGGCGACGCAGAACCCGATCGAGACCGAAGGCACCTACCCGCTGCCCGAGGCGCAGGTGGACCGCTTCATGATGAAGGTGCTGGTGGACTACCCGACCGACGAGGAGGAATACGTCATCGTCGAGCGCGTCACCGGCCCGCGCATCGACATCACGCCCGTGGCCACCACCGAGCAGCTGGCCGCGCTGCAGGCCGAATGCCGCAAGGTCTACGTCGACCCCTCGCTGGTGCAGTACGCGGTGCGGCTGGTGTCGGCCACGCGCACGCCCGAGAAACACGGCCTGAAGGACCTGGGCCGCTTCATCACCTACGGCGCCAGCCCGCGCGCCACCATATCGCTGACCGAGGGCGCGCGCGCCCTGGCCATGCTGCGCGGGCGCAGCTACGCGTTGCCCGAGGACATGGTGGACCTGGTGCCCGACGTGCTGCGCCACCGCGTGGTGCTGTCCTACGAGGCGCTGTCCGAAGGGCTCACGCCCGACGGCCTGGTCGCGAAGATCATGGCCAAGATTCCCCCACCGGCCAAGCCGCTGGAGCACGAGAAGCTGGCGGCGTGAAACCATGGATGTGATCACGTCGCCGACCTCCGCCGACGCGCTCCTCAAGCGCCTCGAGTGGACCGTGATCAAGCGGCTGGACGGGCTGCTGCAAGGGGATTTCCGCACACTGATGCGCGGCACCGGCCTGGATCTGGCCGACCTGCGCGAGTACCAGCACCACGACGACGTGCGCCACATCGACTGGAACGTGACCGCGCGGCTGCAGGTGCCGCACGTGCGTCAGTTCCACGAGGACCGCGAGATGTCCGCCTGGTTCCTGCTGGACCTCAGCGCCTCGGTGGACTTCGGCTCGGGCGATCGCAACAAGCGCCAGCTGTCGCTCGATTTCGTGGGCACGCTCGCGCGCCTGCTCACGCGCCATGGCAACCGCGTGGGCGCCATGCTGTACGGCTCCGGCGTGGACGCCGTGCTGCCCGCGCGCGGCGGCCGCAGCCACGTGCTGCAGATCCTGCACGCCATGCGCACGCCGGCCAAGCCGCCCACCGCCGACGGCGGCGGCACCACGCGCCTGCACGAACTGCTGCAGGCCGCGCTGCAAACGGTGCGCCAGCGCGCCACCGTGTTCGTGGTGTCCGACTTCATCAGCCAGCCCGGCTGGGACAAGCCCCTGGGCCAACTGACCCAGCGCCACGACGTGGTGGCCGTGCGCCTGACCGATCCGCTGGAGCTGGAGCTGCCCGACCTGGGCCTCATCACCCTGCGCGACGCCGAAACCGGCGAACACGTGCTGGTGGATACGCATGACGTCGGTTTCCGCCGCCGCTTCGCCCGCATCGCCGCGCAGCGCGAGGCCGAGCTGCGCGAGGGCCTGAACCGCGCCGGCGTGGACACCCTGGAGCTTGCCACCGACGAAGACCTGGTCGATGCCCTGGTGCGATTCGTCGACCTGCGCCGGCGCCGCCAGCGCCTGGGCGGCGGCGCCTTGCCGGCCCATCTGCGCGCCGCCTGAACGGAACGGGAGAAGACCATGCCCACCAAGATCCCCGTCACCTTCCTCTGGCCCGAGATGCTGTGGCTGCTGCTGCTGGTGCCGCTGCTGCTGCTCACCTACTGGCTGCTGCTGCGCCGCAAGAAGAAGGTGGCGGTGCGCTACGCCAGCCTGGCCATCGTGCGCGAGGCCATGGGCGGCGCGCAGTGGCGCCGCCACATCCCGCCGGTGCTGCTGCTGCTGGCCATCACGCTCAGCCTGTTCGCGGCCTCGCGCCCGCTGGCGGTGCTCACGCTGCCGTCCACCCAGCAGACCATCATGCTGGCCATGGACGTGTCGGGCAGCATGCGCGCCACCGACGTGGAGCCCAACCGCCTGGTGGCCTCGCAGAACGCGGCCAAGGCCTTCCTGGCCGAGCTGCCGCGCCATGTGAAGGTGGGCATCGTCGCCTTTGCCGGCACCGCCAGCGTGGTGCAGCCGCCCACGGTGAACCGCGAGGACCTGGTGGCCGCCATCGACAAGTTCCAGATGCAGCGCGCCACCGCCATCGGCAGCGCCATCGTGGTGGCGCTGTCGGAAATCTTCCCCGGGCAGGGCATAGACCTGGCCGCCATGATGTACCAGAGCAACCCGCAGCGCGGGCGCCCGCTGGACGCCAACGGCCTGCCGGTGGAAAAGAAAGAGCACACCCCGGTGGCGCCGGGCTCCTACACCTCGGCCGCCATCATCCTGCTGACCGACGGCCAGCGCACCACCGGCGTGGACACCATAGAAGCCGCGCAGATGGCCGCCGACCGCGGCGTGCGCGTCTACACCGTGGGCGTGGGCACGGTGGAGGGCGAGACCATAGGCTTCGAAGGCTGGTCCATGCGCGTGCGGCTGGATGAGGACACCCTGAAGCAGGTGGCCCTGCGCACCCAGGCCGAATACTTCTATGCCGGCACCGCCGACAACCTCAAGAAGGTCTACGAAAACCTGAGCACCCGCCTGACCGTGGAGAAGAAGGAAACCGAAATCTCCGCGCTGCTGGCGCTGGCCGGCGCGCTCATGGCCTTGCTGGCCAGTGGCCTGTCGCTGTTCTGGTTCAACCGGATTCTTTAGCCAGCGTTTCCACGTTGGCCTGGATGCGCTTGCGCTCCTCGGGCGTGAGGATCTCGGGCAGCAGGCTGCGGTAGACCGCCAGCGCCTCGGTGTTGCGGCCCAGCCGGTGCAGCAGGCCGGCCTTGTGCTCGCTCACGAACACCAGTGCGTAACGGGTGCCGTGCTCGTACCAGGCCAGCGCCCGTTCGTAGTCCTGCTGGTGCTCGCAGCACACCCCCAGGTTCACGCAGACGACGGCCTTGCCCTTGGCGTCCAGGTCGGTTTCCAGCCACGGGCGCAGCGCGATCGCGGCATCGACGAAATCGCCACGGTCGACCAGCCGGGCCGTGAGGAACAGCGACTGGTTGAAGGCTTCCTGGTCCATGGCGGGCTCCGGTGGCGGTGGCCGCCCATTGTGTCATCCCCGCCGGGCACAATCGACGCCCATGGATGCGGATGTACTGATCGCCGGCGGCGGCATCGCCGGCCTGGCCTCGGCCATCGCCACGGCGCGCGCCGGCGCCCGCGTGCGCCTGCTGGAGCAGGCCAGCGCCTGGGGCGAGGTGGGCGCCGGCCTGCAGCTGGGCCCCAACGCCGTGCGCGTGCTGGCCGGCTGGGGCCTGCTGCCCGCGCTGCAGGCCTGCGCCGCCTTCCCCGATGCCCTGCGCGCCCGCGACAGCCGCAGCGGCCGCGTGCTGGGCACCCTGCGCCTGGGGCAGCAGGCGCTGCAACGCTACGGCCAGCCCTACGCCACCCTCCACCGTGCCGACCTGCACGGCCTGCTGCTGCAGGCCGCGCAGAACCACGCGGACCTGCAACTGAACACCGTGGTGAGCCACTGGCAGGGCCACGCCGACCGCGTGGAACTGGCCACCCCGCACGGCCAGCGCCACGCCGGCCACCTGCTGCTGGCCTGCGACGGCGTGTGGAGCCGCCTGCGCCAGCAACTGCTGAACGACGGCCCACCCCAGCCCACCGGCCACCTGGCCTACCGCGGCCTGCTGCGCCAGACTGACCTGCCCGCGCCGCTGCGCCAAACCGGCGTGACCGCCTGGCTGGGCCCGCGCCACCACGTGGTGCACTACCCCGTGCGCGGCGGCGATTCGCTCAACGTGGTGGCCGTGGTGCACGGCCGGGTGAGCGGCGACGCGCAGGACTGGAGTCACCAGGCCAGCGCCGCCACCCTGAAGGCCACGCTGGGCGAGGTGCACCCCGACCTGCAGGCCGTGCTGGACGCCGTGGGCGACCAGCCGACCAGCTGGACCCTGTGGCCCCTGCACGACCGCCCACCCCTGCGCGGCGCCCACGAACAGGCCCAGGGCCGCGTGGCCCTGCTGGGCGACGCCGCCCACCCCATGCGCCCCTACCTGGCCCAGGGCGCGGCCATGGCGCTGGAGGACGCGTGGGCGCTGGGGCTGGCGCTGGGTGATGGCTGGCGCGACCGAGTGCCCGCGCTGCTGCAGGGCTGGGCCGCACAGCGCTGGCCGCGCAACGCCTGGGTGCAGGCGCGCTCACGGCGCAACGGGCGGGTGTTTCACCTGCAAGGCCCGATGCGCTGGGCGCGGGATCTGGCGATGGGGTTGGGTGGGGAGCGGGTGATGGATGTGCCGGGGCTTTACGCAGGGCCGGAGCGGTGAAGGTGTGCTGGCCGTTTTAGGCTGATATTCGACATCGTAGCTGAATCAGACGCAGTTCAAAGGAGTCATTGGCTGGCGAATGCCTAGGGTATATCCGCAGCTGAGGCATGGTGAACCTCCCCGACGCTGGCGAGTTGAGCGCAATCTGCTGATCCCTCAACTCAATAGGAGATCATCATGGAATCCGCTGGAAACCAAATCCATCGTGAGCCATGGAATAAGGGCAAGCTCGTTGGGCAGAAAGCGCCCTTTAAGCTGAAAGAAATTTGGGCGCTGCGCGTTCGCCTCCAGATGGAAGGTCGCGTTCGCGAGTTGGCGCTCTTCAACCTGGGCATTGATAGCAAGCTCCGCGGCTGCGACCTTGTTGCGCTCAAGGTCCGAGACGTGTGCCACGGTGATCAGGTGGCAACACGTGCCATCGTGATGCAGAACAAAACTCAACGGCCAGTTCAGTTTGAGATCACGGCCGCCACGCGGGATGCGCTACAGGCATGGATCAAGCACGCGAAATTGCAGTCGGAGGACTTCCTGTTTCCGAGCCGGCTTCACGAGTCTCCCCATCTAGGAACCCGGCAGTACGCCAGGATTCTGGGGCATTGGGTTGAGGAGCTGGGATTGGACCGGACCGACTACGGGACCCACTCGATGCGAAGGACAAAGGCCACTCTGATCTAC
>CAMLQP010000227.1 GCA_946482115.1 uncultured Comamonadaceae bacterium | reverse complement strand
TGCCGCTGGGCGAGAGCTGCACGCCGATGCCGGTGGAGGGCTTGCCGTTCAGGCGTGCCGAGGTGGCGTAGCCCTGCGCGCCCAGCTCGATGCGGGCGACGTCCTTGAGCCGCACCGTGGAGCCGTCGGCGCTGGCGCGCAGCACCACGTTGCCGAAGGCCTCGACGCTGCCCAGCTGGCCGTTGACCACCACCGTGGCCGCGATCTGCTGGCCCGCCACGTTGGGCAGCGCGCCGATCTCGCCGCCGGCCACCTGCGCGTTCTGGGCGCGGATGGCGGCGGTCACGTCGGCCGCGCTGAGGTTGTAGCCCAGCAGCTTGGCCGGATCCACCCAGACGCGCATCGCGAATTCGGTGCCGAACAGCTGCACCTGCCCCACGCCGGGCAGGCGCTGCAGTTCAGGCACCACGCTGCGCGCGGCGTAGTCGCCCAGCACCACCGGGTCCTGCGCCGGGTCGTCCGACGACAGGATGGCGAACAGCAGGAAGTTGTTCTGCGACTTGTCCACCCGCACGCCCTGCTGCGTCACCGCGGCCGGCAGGCGTGGCGTCGCGCGCGACAGCCGGTTCTGCACGTCCACCTGCGCCAGGTCGGGGTCGGTGCCGGGCTCGAAGCTCAGCGTGATGTTGCCGGTGCCGTCGGCCTGCGCGACCGACTCCATGTAGATCAGGCCCGGCGAGCCGTTCATCTCGCGCTCGATCACCGACAGCACGCTGTCTTCCAGCGTCTTGGCCGATGCGCCCGGGTAGGCAGCCGCGATGACGATGCCCGGCGGTGCCACCGGCGGGTACTGCGAGATGGGGAGCTGCGTGATGGACACACCGCCCACCACCAGGATGAAGAGCGCGATCACCCACGCGAAGATGGGCCGCTCGATGAAGAACTTCGCCATGCGGAGCCCCTCAGTTCTTCGCGGCCGGCTGGCCGTTGGCCGGTGCCGGCGGCGTCCAGGGCACGGCCTTCACCGGGGCATCCGGCGGCACCATCATGAGCTTCTGGAAGCCGTCCACCATCACCTGCTCGCCGGCCTTCAGGCCTCCCAGCACCACCCACTGACCGTTCTGCTGGCCGCCGACCTTGATGGTGCGCTGCGAGCGCTTGCCCTCGGCATCGACGATGGTGACGGTGTCGCCCTGGGCGTTGCGCGTCACGGCCTGCTGCGGCAGCGCGATGGCGCCGGTGGCCTGGGCCTGCTCCAGCCGCACGCGCACGTACAGGCCCGGCAGCAGGCGGCCGCCCGGGTTGGGCACCTCGGCGCGCAGCGTGATCTGGCCGGTGGCGCTGTCCACGGTCAGGTCGGCGAACAGCAGCTTGCCGGCCTGCGGGTGCTCGGAGCCGTCTTCCAGCACCACGCGCACGCTGGCGGCCTTGCCATTGCGCTTGAACTGACCGCCCTCGATGGCCTTGGTCAGCCGCAGCACCTCGGCCGCGGACTGGGTGAAGTTCACGTACAGCGGGTCGATCTGCTGGATCACGGCCAGCGCAGTCGCCTCGCCCTGCCCCACCAGAGCCCCTTCGGTGACGAGCGCGCGGCCGATGCGGCCCGAGATCGGCGCTGTCACGCTGGCGTAGTCGCGGTTGATGCGGGCCGTCTGCACGGCGGCACGGGCCAGCGCCACATCGGCACCGGCGGCGCGCTGCGCGGCCTCGGCGTTGACGAAATCCTGCTGGCTCACGGCACGCTCGGCCAGCAGCGGGCGGTAGCGTTCCACGGTGGCTGTGGCCTGGGCCAGCTGGGCCTCGGCCTTGACCTGCTGCGCCTGGGCGCTGGCCAGCGCGGCGTCGTACGGCGCCGGATCGATGGCAAACAGGGCCTGACCGGCCCGGACATCGCTGCCCTCATTGAACAGGCGTTTTTGCAGGATGCCAGCGGCGCGCGCGCGCACCTGGGCCACGCGCGAGGCCTCCAGTCGGCCAGGCAGCTCGGTGGTCAGACCCACGTCGCCCGGCTGCACCGTCACCACGCCCACCTCCATCGGCGGCATGCCGCCGCCCGCGGGCGCGCCCTGGCCGCCCCCCTCTTTGGCGCCACAGGCTGCCAGGACCAGAACCGCCAGTGCCACACCGGACGCCCGCCAGGCGACCTTCTTCGACTTGGACATGAATTCCCCCGATAGGGCGCCCACGGGGCACCCGGATCATTGAAAAAATTGAAAACGCGGAGTATACATACATTTGTGGATGTATATTAAAATCCGGTGAAACCCCCATCATCAAACGGGAGATTGCCGACATGGTCCGACGCACCAAGGCCGACGCGCAAGCCACGCGCCACCGCCTGCTGGATGCCGCCGAACAGCTGTTCCAGACCAAGGGGGTGTCACGCACCACCCTCAACGATATCGCGCAAGCGGCCGGGGCCACGCGCGGGGCGGTCTATTGGCACTTCAAGGACAAGGCCGATCTGTTCAACGCGATGATGGAGCGCGTGACGCTGCCGCTGGAACAGGCGCTGGAGTCCGCCACCGCCGCCCATGGCGACGATGCGTTGCAAGCCATGTGCCAGCCCCTGTTCCTGGCCATGCGCCAAGTCATGCAAGACCCGCACACCCGCCGGGTGTTCGAGGTGGCGACCCACATGGTGGAGTACAGCGACGACATGGCGGCGGTGCGCGAACGCCACCTGCAAGTGCGCGGCGACTGCATGGCGCTCAGCCGCACCGGCCTGGCCGAGGCCGCGCGCCAGGCCGGCATCACGCCTTCGCTGCCACTGGAAGCGGCCGTGCTGGGCTTTCAGGCACTGATCGACGGCCTGTTCCAGAACTGGCTGCTGACCCCGCAGGCCTTCGACCTCGAGGCCCTGGGCCGTGAGACCACCATGGCCTACCTGCGCGGACTGGGCTTCCCGGCCAACCAGGTGGAGGTCTTGCGCGGGACGGTCAGCCCTGCGGCGCCCTGAGCGCCAGCGCCCAGCGCGACGCCAGCCCCACCACTGCCCCCACGCCCCAGAACACGCCCGAGGCGCCCACCACCACGCCGGCGCTGCCGAACATCAGCGGCATCACGACGCTGGAGCCGTTGATGGCCATCATGCGAAAGCCCAACGCCTCGCCATGGCGGTGCGGCGGCGTGATCTGGTGCAGCGTGCTCATGATCATGGGCTGCACCGTGCCCAGTGCCACGCCCAGCAGCACCGACAGGAAGCCCATGGCCAGCGGCGCCTGCACCAGCGGGTAGATGCCGAACAGCACGGCGGTGGCCACCATGGCGCCGGCAATCACCACCTCCTCGCGCAGGTGCGAGGCGACCAGGGGCATGAGGATGCGCACGCCAGCCGCCGCCAGGGCGAAGGCGCCGAGTATGGAGCCGATGACCGAGGCGCTCAGGCCGTTCTCGTGGCCCAGCACCGGAACCAGGAAGGTATGTACATCCCAGCACGACGACAGCAGCCAGTTCAGAACCATGAGTCGGCGGAACGGCGGGTCGCGCATCAGGTCCCAGGCACGGCCGGGTGCGGCGGCGGCTGCATCGACATGGGCGCCGCCCGAAGGTTCGCGCCGCACCAGCCACCAGCACACCAGCGGCAGCAACGCCATCAGGCCGAAGGCGGCGCGGAAACCCGCGTGGTCGATCAGCAGCCCCGCAGTGAAGGGCCCGAGGAAGTTGGACACCGCCGGCCCTATGGCCAGCCAGCTGAACACCTGCTTGAGCTCGGTCGGCCCGGTGGCCAGCTTGCCGGCCTGGCGCTGCAGCGCGATCATCGCGCCGCCCGTGGCGGCGCCCGTGGTGAGCGCGGCGACACACAGCACCGGAAACACCGGCCACAGCACCGCCAGCCCGGCCCCCAGACAAGCCACCACCACCGCGATGCCCACCGGCCGGCGCAGGCCGTGGCGGTCGGCGAAACGGCCGGCCGGCAACGCCAGGAACACCTGGCTCAGCGCGAACAGCGACAGCAGCACGCCCACCGCCGCGGCCGAATACCCCTCGCGCAGCGCCAGCAGCGGCGCGGCCATGCGCGTGCCCGCCATGCAGGCGTGCAGGCACACCAGGGCGACGATCAGGCGCAGCAGCGAGCGCTTCACGTGTCGTCGCCGTCGGGCAAGGGCAGCAAAGCCTGGGCGCGGTCGGAGGGCAATGCCTCCACCGACTTGAGCGCACGGCCCATGGCGCGGCTGCGCACCTCGGCGCTGTCCAGCGTGTTCAGAACGGTCTGGGTCTGGGTCTTCACCCGGGCCAGCACCTCGCCAAACTTGGTGAATTCGGTCTTGACCGCGCCCAGCACCTGCCAGACCTCGCTGCTGCGTTTTTCCAGTGCCAGGGTGCGAAAGCCCATCTGCAGCGAATTGAGCATGGCCAGCAGCGTGGTGGGCCCGGCGAGCGTGACGCGGTGCTCGCGCTGCAGCGACTCCATCAGGCCAGGACGGCGCAGCACCTCGGCGTACAGGCCTTCGGTGGGCAGGAACATGAGCGCGAAATCGGTGGTGTGTGGCGGCTCAAGGTATTTCTCGGCCATGCTTTTCGCTTCCAGCCGGATCCGCGCCTCCAGCGCCTTGGCGGCGGCTTCGGCGGCACCGGCATCGGCGCGCTGCTGGGCATCGAGCAGGCGCTCGTAGTCCTCATTCGGGAATTTGGCGTCGATCGGCAGCCAGCACGGCGCGCCATCGTCGCCCTTGCCAGGCAGGCGGATGGCGAAATCGACCACGTTCTTGCTGCCGGGGCGGGTGGCCACCTGGGTGGCGTACTGGTCGGGCGCGAACACCTGTTCCAGCAGCGCGGACAGCTGCGCCTCGCCGAACATGCCGCGCGTCTTCACGTTGCTCAGCAGGTGCTTCAGGTCGCCCACGCCCTGCGCCAGCGTCTGCATCTCGCCCAGGCCCTTGTGCACCTGCTCCAGCCGGTCGGCCACCTGCTTGAAGCTCTCGCCCAGGCGGGCCTCCAGCGTGGCGTGCAGCTTCTCGTCCACCGTGGCGCGCATCTCGTCGAGCTTG
>CAMLQP010000226.1 GCA_946482115.1 uncultured Comamonadaceae bacterium | reverse complement strand
TCTACATGGCCACCCACGCGGTCGCCACGCTCTACACGCGCGAACACGTGCCCGCCCGCTGGCTGCGTCGCGGCATGGTGGAACTCGGGGAGCGTTTCACGCCGTTCAAACGGGCGGTGGCAGCCTCCCTCACCGGGCTGGGCTGACCTCCCCGCACCCCACAGGGCCTTGTTGCGTTGCATCAAGGCAGCCGTCAGCCTACGGGTCTAGATTGATGGAAATCAATCGGCACGGGCGCGCAGTCGCCCGGCCATGTTCCGCCCCGAGGAGACCCGAACGATGCTGTCCGCCTTCATCAGCCACGCCGACTGCGCCCGCCACGACATGGGCGCGCACCACCCCGAGTGCCCCGAGCGCCTGGGCGCCATCAACGACCACCTGCTGGTCAAGGGGCTGCTGGACTACATGGTTCCCTACGACGCGCCGCTGGCCACCGAGGAACAGCTGGGCCGCGCCCACGCCTCGCTCTACGTCAGGGAAATCTTCGAGGCCTCGCCCAAGGAAGGCCTGCACGCGGTCGACCCGGACACCAACATGTGCCCGCACACGCTGCGGGCCGCGCTGCGCGCCGCGGGTGCGGCCGTGCAGGCCACCGACCTGGTGCTGGCTGGTGAAGCCCCCACCGCCTTCTGCAACATCCGCCCGCCCGGCCACCACGCCGAACGTTCGGCCGCCATGGGCTTCTGCTTCTTCAACAACGTCGCCGTCGGCATCCGCCATGCGCTGGACGTGCACAACCTCGAGCGTGTGGCGCTGATCGACTTCGACGTGCACCACGGCAATGGCAGCGAGGACATCTTCCGTGGCGACGAGCGGGTGCTGATGTGCTCGATCTTCGAGAAGGGGCTGTACCCCTTCAACGGCGAGCAGGCCGTGGGACCCAACATGGTCAACGTCGGCCTGCCCAGCCGCTCCGGCAGCGACGCCTTCCGCGCCGCGGTCACAGAGCAATGGATTCCGGCGCTCGACGCCTTCCAGCCCCAGCTGATCTACATCTCGGCCGGCTTCGACGCCCACCGCGAGGACGACATGGGCAACCTCGGCCTGGTCGAAGCCGATTACGCCTGGGTCACGCAGCAATTGCTGGGTGTGGCCAACCGGCACTGCAAAGGCCGCGTGATTTCCTGCCTGGAGGGCGGCTACGTGCTCAGCCCCCTGGCCCGCAGCGTCGCGGCACACGTGCGTGTGCTGATCGGCGCAGACTGAACCACTTATGGACAAACACTACCTCACCCCCCTCTTCCAGCCCGACACCATCGCGGTCTTTGCCGGCAACCACGAGGACCCGGACAGCCAGATCGCGCACGCGCGCACCCTCTGCGCCGCGCTGACCGGCCAGCGCTTCTCGGGCACCCTGGTCTTCCTCGACATCCACACCAGCGGCACCCTGGCCGACCTGGCCCAGACGCGGGCCGACCTGGCCATCATCGCGCTGCCGCCGGCCGAGGCCCTGGCCGCGCTCGAAGTGGCCGGCCGCATCAAGTGCAAGGCGGCCCTGGTGGTGGGCAGCGGCGCCAACGCCGACATCGCCGCTGACATGCACCAGGTCGCCCGGCGCCACGGCATGCACCTGCTCGGCCCCAACAGCCTGGGCTTTCAGCGCCCGCGCAGCGGCCTGAATGCCAGCGTCGCCGGGTCGCTGGCGGCCGTCGGTCCCCTGGCCCTGGTGTCGCAATCGGGGGCCCTGACCTCGTCCATCCTGGACTGGGCCAGCCAGAACGGGGTCGGCTTCTCGACCGTCGTCTCGCTCGGGCCCAAGACGGCGGTCGACATCGCCCAGGTGCTCGATTTTCTGGCTTCCGATGCGCAAACGCACAGCATCGTCGTCTATCTGGAGGGCATCTCCAACGCCCGACGCTTCATGAGCGCGCTGCGCGCCGCCGCCAACGCCAAGCCGGTGGTGGTGCTCAAGGCCGGCCGCAAGACCGCCGGCAACGAGGCGGCCCAGACCCACAGCGGCGCCATTGTGGGCAGCGACGACGTGTTCGACGCCGCGCTGCGCCGCGCCGGTGCGGTGCGGGTGCGCTCCTTCGTCGAGCTGTTCTCCGCCGCCAAGTGCCTGGCCTCGCGCTACCGCCCGGTCGGCAAGCGCCTGGCCATCATCACCAACGGCGGCGGCCCCGGTGTGCTGGCGGCCGATTGGGTCAGCGAGATCGCACTGCAGCTGGGCAAGCTCTCGCCCGAGACCATGTCAGCACTGAGGCCCCAGCTGCCTGCGCTGGCGTCCCTGAGCGACCTGGTCGACCTGTCCGAAGAAGCCAGTGCCGAACACTATCTGGCCGCCATCAACGCCGCCGGTCAGGACCGCTCGGTCGACGGCGTGCTGGTGGTGCACTCGCCCAAGGCCGGCGTCGACGCCACCGACGTGGCGCGCGTGATGGCCGAGGCCAAGGCGCGCATGAACAAGCCCCTGCTGTGCTGCTGGATGGGCGATGCGTCCGTCGGCGAGGCGCGCGAGGTGCTGGGCAAGGCCGCCATCCCGAGCTTCCGCACGCCCGAGGCCGCCGTCGGTGCCTTCGGCAACATCGCCAGCTTCTACCAGAACCAGCAGCTGCTGCAGCAGACGCCGCCGCCGCTGTCGACCCTGGCCAACCCGGACATCGAGGGCGCGCGCCTGATCATCGAGAACGTGCTGACCGAGCGCCGCAAGGTGCTGACCGAGATGGAGTCCAAGGCCCTGCTCTCGGCTTTCCACATCCCGGTCACCCAGACCATCCTGGCGCGTTCGGCCAACGAAGCCATGATGATCGCGACCCAGCTGGGCTACCCGGTGGCGCTCAAGATCGACTCGCCCGACATCAGCCACAAGAGCGACGTCAACGGCGTGGCGCTCAACGTGATGAACGCGACCGCGGTGCGCGACGTCTACAACACCATGATCCAGAGCGTGGCCAAGCTGCAGCCCGGCGCGAAGATCAACGGCGTGACGATCCAGAAGATGGCGCGCAGCAAGCGCGGGCGCGAGCTCTACATCGGCCTCAAGACCGACGACCCCTTCGGCCCGGTGATCGCCTTCGGCGCCGGCGGCACCATGATCGAGCTGATCGGCGACCAGGCCATGGAGCTGCCGCCGCTCAACCAGTTCCTGGCGCGCCGCCTGATCGAGCGCTCGCGCGTGGCCGACACCCTGGGCGAGTGGCGCGGCGCCTCGGCGGTCGACATGGACGCGCTGGAACACGTGCTGCTGCGCGTCTCCGAGATGGTCTGCGAGCTGCCCCAGCTGCGCGAGATGGACATCAACCCCATCATCGTCGACGAGGACGGCGCGGTGGCGGTGGACGCCCGCATCGTGATCGAGAGCGCGCCGGCCACGGCGCGCAACTACGCCCACCTGGCCATCCTGCCCTACCCGGCGCGCTACGAGCAGGTCTGGCCGCTGCGCGGTGGGGGCGAGTACACCATCCGCCCGATCCACCCGGACGACGCCCAGATGCTGCAGGACCTGGTGCAGAACCTCTCGCCCCAGAGCCGTTACTACCGTTTCGTCTCCAGCATGACCGAGCTGCCGCCGTCCATGCTCTCGCGCCTGACCCTGATCGACTACGACCGCGAGATGGCCCTGGTGGCGATCCACCGCGAGCGCAAGGCGGGCGACAACGGCGAGATCGTCGAAAGCGAGCGCGTCGTCGGTGTCTCCCGCTACATCACCAACCCGGACAAATCCAGCTGCGAGTTCTCGCTGGTGGTGGCCGACGACTTCAACGGCAAGGGCCTGGGCTCGCGCCTGATGCTCAGCATCATGGAAGAGGCCCGGGACAAGGGACTGGCCGAGATCGAGGGCCTGGTGCTGGCCAACAACCCCGGCATGCTCAAGCTCATGAAAGGCCTGGGTTTCCAGATCAAGCCGTTCGCGGAAGACCCGGACTTCAAACTCGTCACCCATTCGTTGTAGGAAGCACCCCGGAGTCCCCTCCGGCGGCGCTTTTTTTGTCCCTATCTTGTTTATCTATCTCAATATCTCTAATTCGTTGTAGTAGTAGAGGGCGGCTCCGGGTGTGGACAAGCCGGTTTTCTCCTTTGAAATCAAACGCCTGGAGACCCTAAAACACTGTTCGAAAAGTTCTGACGCTGTTCAGTCGGAAAAGGAACAACTTGGCGCAGAGGCCGTCTCGTGTGGATAACTGTGGTGTTCTTAGAAAGTTATCAACAGAGTTGTTGAAAACTGCTCAGTGGTTCCAGCCCAGCCAGGCAAAACCGGCCGCCATGCCCAGGCCGTGCAGCAGGGTGGCCGCCACCGTGGCGGCCAAGGCCGGCCGCAGGCGGGTGGTCTGGTGGCGGTGGCGGAACAGCACGGCCGAAGCGAACAGCGACAGCGGCAGCGAGACCAGACCACCCAGGGCGGGCACCGGCGGGATCAGCAGCCACACCGAACCCAGCAACCAGGCGTGGGCACCCAGGGTGAGCACGGTGTACAGCGCCCAGGCGCCGGCGGACCCCAGCCGGACCGCCAGCGTGCGTTTGCCGACCCGGGCGTCGGCCGTGGCGTCTGGCACCCCGTTGATCAGCAGCAGCGCCGCCACCATGGCGGCGAAATTCAGGGCCACGCTGGCCGGGATCACGAAAAACTGGCGCCGCTGGACATAGTCGGCGCCCACAACCACCAGGAACCAGGCCAGCGCCACGGTGAGTTCCCCCAGGCCGCGCGCCATCAGCTTCAGCGGCGGCGCGGAATAGGCCCAGACCAGCAACAGCCCGGCCAGACCCAGCCCGATCACCCCACCCCCGGCTTTCACCGCCAGCAACAGGCCGCCGGGCACGAGCAGCAGCAGCAGCGCCTTGGCCAGGTCGGCGGTCTCGCGCTCGCTGGTCTCGCCGTTCTGGATCAGGCGAGAGCCGCCGGTGAAGGGATAAATGCCGCCGGTGTTGCCGGCGTCGGCGCCGCTGCGTGCGTCGTGCAGGTCGTTGAGCACGTTGCCGGCGGCGTGCGCCATCACCGCCA
>CAMLQP010000225.1 GCA_946482115.1 uncultured Comamonadaceae bacterium | reverse complement strand
CTGATGCTGGCGCGGCGCATCGCGCACAGCCCGCTGCCCGACCGCCTCCTGCCGGCCTGGATGATCACTGTCGCGCCGCCGGCCGTGATCGGCCTGGTGCTGTCCCAACTGGTCGAGCGGGGCCAGGCCCCGCTGTGGGCGGTGCAGGCGCTCTGGGGCATCGCGCTGTTCTTCCTGCTGTGGGTGGCGCCGGTGCTCAAGCGCGCGGTCGCCCAGCCCTTCGGCATCCCGGTCTGGGCCCTGTCGTTCCCGCTGGCGGCCTTCACCACGCTGACCCTGCGCCTGCAGGAATTGCAGGGCCAGCCCGGTGGCCTGATGCAGACCGCGGCCGTGCTGCTGCTGGCCGCCACGTCGGTGGTGGTGCTGTGGCTGTGCTTCGCCACGGTGCGCGGTCTGCGCGACGGTTCGCTGCTCGCGCCCGAGCCGGTGGCGGTCATCACACCGGTGTCCGCCTGATCCCGGACCGGAATCACCCATGACCGCTGCCCGCACCCTCGCCACCGAACGCAAGGCCGAGCTCATGCACCGCCTGCGCCGCGCAGAGGGTCAGGTGCGCGGTCTGCAGAAGCTGCTGGAAGAGGGCGCCGACTGCGCCAAGATCGCGCAGCAGCTGCTCGCCACACGGCACGCGCTGGACAGCACCTATGTGCGGCTGAACCTCTCGCTGGCCGAACAGGAGCTGACCTCTGGCAGCGCCGGGGGGGCCGACCCGCAGGCGGTCAGCGAGGTGCTGGGGCGCCTGCAGGACAAGCTCGGCCGTTCGCGATAGGCGGCCGGCCCGCGGGGCGATGCATCTGGTTGCAGCTCGGGGACAGGGGGCTTTGGTATGCTGGCCTCCCTCTGAAAACCGACCCTGTTCCATCCATGAAGACCGTCTTCGCCGCCGCCCTGCTGCTGTCCCTGGTTGCCTGTTCGTCCACCCCCAAGGCCGAGTGGGTCAAGCCCAAGGCCAGCAAGGACGACACCTACACCCAGCTCTCCGATTGCCAGTACCAGGTCGGTCTGGCCAAGGTGCCCGAGGACGAGCGCGAGCAGATGGTGGCCCACTGCATGCGCGGCAAGGGCTTCCGCTACGTGGCCATCCCCGCTGCCAAGTGAGCCCGGCCTGGACCTCCTGATTTCCGCGCCGCTGCTGGCGGCCGCTGCGTTCGGCGCGGGTGCCCTCAATGCCATCGCCGGCGGTGGCAGTTTCCTCACCTTCCCCGCGCTGGTCTTCACCGGCGTGCCACCCATCGTCGCCAACGCCACCAGCGCGCTCGCGGTGAGCCCGGGTTACCTGGGCAGCACGTTGGGCTTCAAGGCCGAGCTGCGCGAACTGCCGGCGCGCCGGCTGCAGCGCGAGATGCTCATCGCTGCCGTGGGCGGTGTCGCCGGCGCGCTGCTGCTGCTGGTGACCCCGGCGAAGCTGTTCACCGGCATCGTGCCCTGGCTGCTGCTGTTCGCCACCGTGCTGTTCGCCGCGGGTCCGGCCATCGCCCGCCGGGCCCAGGCGGCCTCGGTGGGCGGCCACGGGCTGGCGCGCTGGCGCGAACCGGGCCTGATGGCGGTGGCCATCTACGGTGGCTACTTCAACGGTGGGCTCGGCATCCTGCTGATGGCGCTGTACACCGTGGCCGGCGAGTCCCGGCTGAACACCGTCAACGCGCTCAAGAACCTCAACTCGCTGGTGCTGTCCTGGCTGTCCGTGGCCGCTTTTGTGGTCGCGGGCGCCATCGCCTGGAAAGAAGGCCTGCTGATGATGGTCGCCGCCACGGCGGGCGGCTACTTCGGTGCGCGCTGGTCCAAGGCGCTGCCGGTGGCCTGGGTGCGCCGGGGCGTGATCGCCACCGGGCTGGTGATGAGCGCTGTCTTCTTCGCGCGGCTCTAGAGTCCGAACCAGGTCCCCATGTGCTGCCAGGCCGCGAAGGCCAGGTGGCCCACCGAAATGGCGTAGCCCACGCCCACCGCGCCGGTGGCCGCGGACAGCAGCAAGGCGATGCCATCGCGGAACAGCCAGCCCAGCGAGAGCAGCATCAGGCTGGTGCCGGGCAGCACATTGCCCAGCGGCAGCGGCAGGAAGATCAGCGCCGCCATGAGCGCGATCCACAGCGCCCACCAGAACCTTGCGCGCGCGTGGCAAAGCGCCTGCCATCGCGGGCACATCCAGCGTTCGGCGCGCTCGTAGGTCCAGGCGAGGCCATGCAGGCAGCGGCGCGTCCAGGTCTCGTTGAGGGTCAGCCGCGCCAGACGCTCGGGCAGGGGCAGGGTGTCCCGCCCGCGCAGCCAGGCGCCGGCCAGTGCGAAGATGCCCAGGCTGAGCACCGTGCCCGCCCCGGCGATGGGCACCGTGCTCAGCAGCGCCATCAGCATCAGCAGCACCGCGCCCGAGCCCTCGCCGTGCAGCTGCAGCAGCTCCCGCAGCGACAGGCGCAGGGCCTGCGGCGCCTCGGTGGCTGCGCCGCGCAGGCGCTGCGCGATGCCCTCGTTCACCGGGCGCTCCCCTGTGTGGCGTTCATGCGCCCACAGGCCTCACGCCGGTCTGCTGCGCCGTGGCGCGACCGACCAGCCAGTGCAGCAGGCCGGCGATGGCCAGCATCGGCACCAGCACCAGGCCCCAGCCGACCCACAGCAGCGGACCGACCCAGGCCATCAGGGCATCGCCTGAGGGCATCACCGCGCCCAGCCATTCCACCAGCGACACCACGAATGACTGCAGCGCGGCAATCGATGCGGTGTCGATCCAGGGCTCCAGCCAGGTCGGCACGGGCGGCAGCGCCAGGCCGCCAACCGAGCCTGCCGCGCCCTGCAGCGACCCGGTGTCGATGGCCGACAGCAGCCAGCCAGCGAGCTGGTGCACGACGGCGATGAAGCCGGTCCACAAGGCCGCCAGCAGCGCGGTGAGACTCCAGATCAAGGTCTTCATGGCGTCACACCAGCACCGGCCGGCGCCACGCGGCGCTCAGCGCATCCAGCAGCTCCACCTCGCCATCGGCCAGGTGACCGTCGGACAGCATCAGCGTCTCGCACTGCAGAAGGATCAGGTCCTGCAGGCTGCGGTCCGTGACCTCGCCCATCAGCTGGTCGCGGATGGCAGCGTCGACCGTGCCGGTCCACTGCCCGCCACCGGCGAGCAGCAGGTCCTGGCAGAAGTCGTCCACCACCGCCTTGAAGGCCTCGGGGCTCAGGCCCAGGCGCTCGGGCGCCTGCTGCCGGTCCAGGGCGCGGATCTCGGTCATCGAGTACTGGCCGTCGGCCAGCATGGCCATGGCCAGCACGCGGGCGGCGGCTTCGGGGCTGTTGACGGGATAGGCTTTCATGCACGGCTCCTTGTGGGTGGGGTTGCTCGAACACTCAGTCGTTGCCGCCGATGCCGAACAGGCTCAGCAGGCTGGTGAACAGGTTGAAGGCCGAGACGAACAGGCCGACCGTGGCCAGCACGTAGTTGGTCTCGCCGCCGTTGACGATGCGGCTGGTCTCGAACAGGATCAGGCCCACCGACAGCAGGGCCACCATGGCCGAGACGGCCAGCGCCAGAGCGGGCATGGTGAAGAAGTAGGCCACCAGCGCCAGCACGATGGCGATCACCATGCCGGCGAACAGGAAGCCGCCCATGAAGCTGAAGTCGCGGCGCGTGGTCAGCACGTAGGCCGAGAGGGCGACGAAGGTCGCGCCTGTGGCGGCCAGTGCGGCCACGATGGTGCCGGCCCCGCCGGGCAGCTCCAGCGTGCGGGCCAGCAGGGGCCCCAGTGTGTAGCCCATGAAGCCGGTCAGCGCGAACACGGCGGGCAGCGCCCAGCCGCTGTTCTGCAGCTTGTGCACCGCGAACAGCAGGCCGAAGTAGCCCACCAGCGTGATGACCAGCCCGGGCGCGGGCCAGCTGTTGGCGACCGCAAGGGCCGCAATGCCGGCCGCGAACAGGATCGTCAGCGACAGCAGGGCGTAGGTGTTGCGCAGGACCTTCGCGGCCTGCGGACGGTCCAGCGACAGGGAACTGCCGGTGGACAGGGAAGGGAAGCGACGGACTTGTGCCATGAGGGTTCTCCTGAAAGGGAACAAAGGGAGGCTGAAAGATAGGGTTCCCACGCTCACATAAAAAGCAGACAATGGCGAAGAGTTTGTTCTAAAAAGGCGAAGAATGAATCAGGAACTCAATTACAAGCACCTCTATTACTTCTGGGTCACGGCCAAGGAAGGCGGCATGTCGCACGCCGCGGCGCGGCTGGGCATGGCGGTGCAGACCATCAGCGCGCAGGTGCGGCTGCTGGAGCAGTCGCTGGGCCATGCGCTGTTCAAGCCGGCCGGCCGTGGGCTGGCGCTGACAGACGCGGGTCACGCCGCGCTGCAGGTGGCCGAGCAGATCTTTCACCTCGGCGAGCACCTGCACACGGCGGTGCGGGACGCCACCAGCCAGACCTCGGTGCGGCTGGTGGTGGGCATCTCCGACGGGCTGGCCAAGCTGGCGGTGCGCGAGCTGCTGGCGCCCGCGCTGGAAGAGCCCCGGCTGCGCCTGGTGTGCCACGAGGACGATTTCGACGACCTGCTGGCCGACCTGGCGCTGCACCGGCTGGACGTGGTGCTGTCCGACCGACCCGCCCCGGCCAACCCCAACCTCAAGCTCTACAGCCACGCCATGGGCTCGTCGCCGCTGGGCTGGTACGCGCCCAAGGAATGGCTGGCCCAGGCGCGCAAGGACTTTCCGCGGTGCCTGGCCGAGGTGCCGGTGCTGCTGCCCAGCGCCCATGCTTCGGTGCGCATGCGCATCGACCAGTGGTTCGAGCAGCAGGGCGTGCTGCCGAACGTGGTCGGCGAGTTCGAGGACAGCGCGTTGCTGGCCACCTTCGGCTCCTCTGGCATGGGGGTGTTTCCCGCGTCCGAGCGCATGCGCGAAAAACTCTCCAGCGGCTACGGCCTGGAGTGGTTCGCGCCCTGCGAAGGCGTGCAGGAGCACTTCTACGCCATCGGCACGGCGCGCAAGGTGCAGCACCCGCTGGTGCAG
>CAMLQP010000224.1 GCA_946482115.1 uncultured Comamonadaceae bacterium | reverse complement strand
ACCAACGGCATGAGCCAGTACTCGCGCAACGAGCGCAACGCCAACGCCGGCATCGTGGTGGGCATAGAGCCCGCGCGCGACTACCCCGATGGCCCGCTGGCCGGCATCGCGCTGCAGCGCGCGCTCGAGTCGCAGGCCTACGTGCTGGGCGGAAGTGACTACTCGGCCCCCGGGCAGCTGGTGGGCGATTTCGTGGCCGGCACGCCCTCGCGCGAACTGGGCGAGGTGCTGCCGTCCTACAAGCCTGGCGTGACGCTGGGCGACCTGGCCGGTGCGCTGCCGCCTTACGCCATAGAGGCGATGCGCGAGGCTTTTCCCGCCTTCGGGCGCAAGATCCCGGGCTTCGACCGCCACGACGCGGTGCTGACCGGGGTGGAAACCCGCACCTCATCGCCCATACGCCTCACGCGCGGCGAGGACCTGCAAAGCCTCAACACCCGGGGGCTGTACCCGGCCGGCGAAGGTGCCGGCTATGCGGGCGGCATCCTGTCGGCCGGGGTGGACGGGCTGCGCGTGGCCGAGGCCCTGGCCTTGGCCATGACGCACGGATAACAAACAGTTACAAAATCCTTTCGCCACCGATACATGGGCTTGACAGGCACCGGGCATGCTAGTCCCATGTTGCAGGAGTCCCTCATGCGTTCCCCCCTACTCGCCCTGGCCGGCTTACTGGCCGCCAGCGGCACCGTTCACGCACAAACCGCCACTGGCGCCGAACAGGGCCGCGTCATCAGCAGCACGCCCGTGATCCAGCAGGTGGCCGTGCCGCGTCAGGTCTGCCACGACGAGGTGGTGACCAGCCAGGGCTACAGCTCGGGTGCTGGCGCTGTCATGGGCGGCATCGCGGGCGGCGCCATCGGCAACGCGATCGGTGACGGCAGCGGCCGCGCGGCGGCCACCGTGCTGGGCCTCATCGGCGGCGCCATGCTGGGCAACCGCATCGAAGGCGGCGGCACGCCGCAGACGCAGACCGTGCGCCGCTGCGGCACGCAGACGGTCTACGAGAACCGCACCATGGGCTACCAGGTGGTCTACGAATACGCCGGCCGGCAGTACCAGGTGCAGATGCCGAACGACCCGGGCCCCTATATCCCGCTGCAGGTGGTGCCGCTGGGTGCCGCACCGGCTGCGCCGATGCAGATGCAGGAGCAGGTGATCTACCAGACCCGCCCGGTCTACCCCGCCGTGGTGCGCCCCGCGCCGCCGGTGGTGATCGAGTACCAGTACCGCTACAACGACTACCCGCGGCACCGCCACGGACGCGGCCGCGACGACCGCTGGCGCTACTGAGCACGCCTGTCACGAAAAAAAACGCCAGCAGCAGCTGGCGTTTTTTGTCAGGGCTTGCAGCCGCTCAGGTGCGGGCCTGCAGCGCGGCGATGCGCTCCTCGATCGGCGGGTGGGTGCTGAACAGCTTGCCCAGGCCGCCGGTGATGCCCAGCGCCTGCATGGTCTTGGGCAGCTCACCCGGGGTCAGACCGCCCAGACGGGCCAGCGCGTTGATCATGGGCTGCTTGCGGCCCATCAGGTCGGCGGCGCCGGCGTCGGCGCGGAACTCGCGCTGACGGCTGAACCAGGCCACGATGATGGCAGCCAGGAAGCCCAGCACGATGTCCATCACGATGGTGGTGACCAGGTAGCCGATGCCGGGGCCACTGTTCTCGCTGTCGCCGCGGCGCAGGAAGCTGTCCACGGCGTAGCCGATCACGCGGCTGAGGAACACCACAAAGGTGTTCATCACGCCCTGGATCAGCGTCATGGTGACCATGTCGCCGTTGGCCACGTGGGCCACCTCGTGGCCGATCACGGCCTCGACCTCTTCGCGCGTCATGTTCTGCAGCAGGCCGGTGGACACGGCCACCAGGGCCGAGTTCTTGAAGGCGCCGGTGGCGAAGGCGTTGGGCGCGCCTTCGAAGATGGCGACCTCGGGCATGCCGATGCCGGCCTTGTCGGCGAATTTCTGCACGGTCTGCACGATCCAGGCCTCGTCGGCGGTGGCCGGCTGGTTGATGACCCGCGCGCCGGTGCTCATCTTGGCCATCCACTTGCTCATCAGCAGCGAGATGGTGGCGCCGCCGAAGCCGACCACGAGCGAAAAGCCCGCCAGCGCAGTCAGGTTGAGACCGTTGGCGGTCAGGAAGCGGTCCACACCCAGCAGCCGCGTGGTGATCAGCAGCACGGCCATGACGGCCAGGTTGGTCAGAACGAACAGCGCAATGCGTTTCATGGTTTCTCCGTTGTGGGATGCGCCTTGTGACCCCCCTGGGGGTCATCGGTTCCCCATATCGTGGGGCGCGCCGAATGATACTGGGGTTGGATGGCGGTTTTTCAAGCGCGCGGCGGCCGGAAAACCGCCGGATCGTCATAAAAAGTGAAATCTTCGTTCGCCGGCCACCAGCCCGGCACGCCCAGCACCGGCAGCGGGGTGAAAGGCTTGGTTGCCAGCCGGGCGGGGCCCAGTTGGCCGGACAGCCAGGCATCCCAGGCGGCGTCGCCCTCCAGCCCCCCGGGCACGGGCACGCGGTACACGTGGGCGGTGATGGACTTGTAGGGCGCCACGAGCTTTTCCAGCAGCGCGTGGCCGAACAGCACCAGCCGGGCCTGGGCCCAGAGCGGCCGCAGCTCGACGAACAAGCGCAGCCACTCGCGCGCCCGTAGCGCCTGCCACAGCGGCTCGGGCGCCTGCAGCAACGCGGCGTTCTCGTCGAACAGGGTCAGGCTGTCGCGCACCGGGCCGCGCGTGGCGCGCACGCCGTCGCGGGCGATCTCGGCCGCCTGCAGGCGGTTGAGGGTGCGCTTGGCCTGCGGAAACCGCCGCCAGCACAGGCCGTTGAAGAAATCGTGCAGGTTGTCGCGCGTAGGCACTTGCCCGGTGTCGAAGATGAACTGTTCGTAGGCGGTGCCTTCGGGCAGGGCATCCTGCGCCACGAAGCGCGGATCACCCGCTGGCAGGGCGTCGCGTACCGGCGCGCCCGCACGCCACGCCTGCTCGGCGCTGACGCCGGACCCGCGCCAGCCGTCGAACCAGCACCCGTTCCAGGCGATGGCGGCCGGCGGGGTCAGGCGCTCGTCACCAGCCGCCACGGCAGCACTTCACCGCTGCGCAGCGGCTTGAGCTCGGCCTCGCCGAAGGCGAAGGACTCGGGCGGTGTCCAGCTCTCGCGCTTGAGCGTGACGGTGCCGGTGTTGCGCGGCAGGCCGTAGAAGTCGGCGCCAAAGAAGCTGGCGAAGCCCTCCAGCCGGTCCAGCGCGCCGGCCTGGTCGAAGGCCTCGGCGTAGAGCTCCAGTGCGGCGTGCGCGGTGTAGCAGCCGGCGCAGCCGCTGGCGTGTTCCTTGAGGTGCGCGGGGTGTGGCGCGCTGTCGGTGCCCAGGAAGAACTTCGGACTGCCGCTGGTGGCGGCGGCCACCAGCGCCTGGCGGTGCGTCTCGCGCTTGAGCACCGGCAGGCAGTAGTAGTGCGGGCGGATGCCGCCGGTAAAGATGGCGTTGCGGTTGTAGAGCAGGTGGTGGGCGGTGATGGTGGCGCCCAGGAAACGGTCGGCATCCTGCACGTGCTGCGCGGCCTCTTTCGTGGTGATGTGTTCCATCACGATCTTCAGCTCGGGGAAGTCGCGCCGCAGCGGGATCAGCTGCTGGTCGATGAACACGGCTTCGCGGTCGAACAGGTCGATGTCGGCGCTGGTGACCTCACCGTGCACCAGCAGCAGCAAGCCTTCGCGCTGCATCGCCTCGAGCACCGGGTAGACCTTGCGGATGTCGGTCACGCCGGCATCGCTGTTGGTGGTGGCACCGGCCGGGTAGAGCTTGCAGGCGACGACACCGGCGGCCTTGGCGCGGGCGATCTCGGCGGGCGGCAGGTTGTCTGTCAGATACAGCGTCATCAGCGGCTCGAACGTCACGCCCGGCGGCACGGCGGCGCGGATGCGCTCGCGGTAAGCCACGGCCGCCTCGGCGGTGGTCACCGGCGGTTTGAGGTTGGGCATGATGATGGCGCGGCCGAACTGGGCGGCGGTGTGTGGCACCACGGTCTGCAGGGCGGCGCCATCGCGCACGTGCAGGTGCCAGTCGTCGGGGCGGGTGAGGGTGATCTGGGCGGGGGCGGAGGTCATGCCCCGGATTGTCTCACCGGGGGCCGGCTCGCCCGGTGTCAGGCCTTGTTCAGCACCCGCTGCAGGTCGTCCCAGAAGCGGGCCACGGCGCGCTTGCCTTTGCCGGGCGGCGTGCGCTCGCGGTAGAGGCGGATGTCCATGGGCATGTCCAGCCCCTCGCCGGCGCTGACCAGCTTGCGCGCCTTGACCTCGCGCCGCACCGCGCTGGACGGCAAGAAGGCGATGCCGTGGCCTTCCAGCGCCATGGCCTTGAGGCCTTCGGCCATGTCGGTTTCGTACACGCGGTCCAGGTGCACCGCCGTGCCGCTCTGCTTGAGCATGAAATCCACCACCCGGCCCAGGTAGGCGCCGGGCGCGTAGCCCAGGTAGGGCAGCGGCTGGCCGGGCTGGCCCGGCAGGCGGTGCTGCGGCTGGCCTTCGGCATCGGGCCGGACGTAGGGCGCCAGCACCTCGCGTCCCAGCGGCAGCATTTCGTAGCGATCGGTGTCCAGCTGTATGGGCTGGGAGGCGTGGTGGTAGACGATCAGCAGGTCGCAGCTGCCCTCCACCATGCGCATGACGGCATCGTGCACGTTGAGCGCGATCAGCCGGCTCTTGATGGGCCCGCAGGCCTCGCGCAGGCCCGACAGCCAGGCGGGGAAGAAGGTGAAGGCCAGCGTGTGCGGCACCGCAAACTCGATCATGTCCTGCGCCGCCGCGGTGTGGCCGCGCAGCATGGCGCGGGTGGACTGCAGCGTCTGCAGGATCTCCAGCGACTGCTCGTACAGCGTCTGGCCGGCCGGGGTGAGCCGCGTGGGGTAGGAGCTGCGGTCCACCAGGTCGGTGCCGGCCCAGGCCTCCAGCGACTGGATGCGGCGCGAGAACGCCGGTTGCGT
>CAMLQP010000223.1 GCA_946482115.1 uncultured Comamonadaceae bacterium | reverse complement strand
TGCTGCTGGGCGGCGACATCCACCAGAACTACGTCTGCCGCGTGCATGCCGACGCCGCGCGCGCCGACTCGGCCGTGGTGGCCAGCGAGTTCTGCGGCACGTCCATCAGTTCGCGGTCGGGCACCACGCAGGCCAAGGTGGACGCCATCGTCCGCCACAACCCGCATGTGCTGCTGGCACGGTGCGACCAGCGCGGCTACGGTCTGGCCGACATCACCCCGGCGCGCTGGACCACCACCTTGCGCGTGGTGGACGACCCGCTGCGCGCGGACAGCGGCGCCTCCACGCTCGCCCGGTTTGTGGTGGAAGACGGCCGCGCGGGGCCCCAGGCGGCCTGAGAGGGCGTGGCGCAAGCCTCCAGGCCCGGGAGCCCCTTGTAACTACGCCGCACAAGGGCTCAGAGATGACCAGAGAACAGCCGCTGACGGTCGGTAACAACTATCTTTTTGATAGCTGCTCAGGCATATTGCACTAGCGCTACCGCCACAAAACACCTTCAATCGCTGCGCAAACCCCTCCAGCAGCCCCTGGCACGCCCTCGCAGGCTGCACCAAGGCCCCTTACCATGGCCGCTTCGCTGATTGCCCCCACAGGAGACCCGCATGTCACCCACTGCCCTGCCTGCCACGTCGCCCCTGCGCCGCCCGTTCAGTCGCAACCTGCTGGCCCCTGCGGCCCTCGCCACCCTGGTGGCCCTGGCGGGCTGCGCCAGCGCTCCCTCCCAGTTCGCCTACACCGTGCCCGCTCAGCCCGAAGGCTCGTCCGGCTACACCGAAAAACCGGGCTGGGCCACCGAGAAGTTCGCCGTGGCCGCTGCCAACCCGCTGGCCACCGACGCGGGCTACCAGATCCTCAAGGCCGGCGGCTCCGCCGTCGATGCAGCCATTGCCGTGCAGATGGTGCTGACGCTGGTGGAGCCCCAGTCCAGCGGCATCGGCGGCGGCGCCTTTTTGCTGCACAGCAACGGCAAGGTGGTGGAGGCCTACGACGGCCGCGAGACTGCGCCCGCTGCCGCCGATGAAAAACTCTTCCTGGGCGCCGACGGCAAGCCCGTGCCGTTCTACGATGGCGTGGTGGGCGGCCGCTCGGTGGGCGTGCCCGGCACCGTGCGCATGCTGGAGATGGCGCACAAGCAGCACGGCAAGCTGCCCTGGGCCACGCTGTTCCAGCCCGCCATCACGCTGGCCGAAGGCGGCTTCAAGGTCAGCGCGCGGCTGAACACCCTCGTCAAAGCCGACGCCCACCTCAAGAAGGACCCCGTGGCCGCCGCCTACTTCTACAAGGCCGATGGCGACGCGCGCGATGTGGGCGTGAACCTGCGCAACCCCGAACTGGCCGCCGTGCTGCGCAACATCGCCGCCGAAGGCAGCAAGGCCCTGCACGAAGGCGAGATCGCCCAGGCCATCGTGGACAAGGTGCAAAAGCACCCCACCAACCCCGGCAAGCTCAGCCTGGCCGACCTGGCCGGCTACCAGCCCAAGAAGCGCGAGGCGCTGTGCCACGACTACCAGGTGGCCAGCAAGGACTACCGCGTGTGCGGCTTTCCGCCCCCCAGCTCCGGGGCCATCGCCATCGGGCAGATCCTGGGCATCCTGAAGAACACCGACGCCGCCGCCAAGCCGCTGCAGGACGGCCTGCCCAGCGCAGACTGGCTGCACCTCTACACCGAAGCCGCCCGCCTGGCCTTTGCCGACCGCGCCCAGTACGTGGCCGACCCCGACTTTGTGCAGCCCCCCGCCGGCAGCTGGACCAGCTTGCTAGCGCCCGCCTACCTGGCCGACCGAGCCAAGCTCATCGGCACGCAGAGCATGAAGGTCGCCCAGCCCGGCAACCCCGGCGCTGTCAAGACGGGCTTTGCGCCCATGCCCGACCAACCCGAATACGGCACCAGCCACATCAGCATCGTCGATGCCTTTGGCAACGCGGTGGCCATGACCACGACCATCGAAGACCAGTTCGGCGCACGGCAAATGGTGAAAGGCTTCCTGCTCAACAACGAACTCACCGACTTCAGCTTTGCCCCCACCGACGCCCAAGGCCAGCCCATTGCCAACCGTGTGCAACCTGGCAAGCGCCCGCGCTCGTCCATGGCGCCCACGCTGGTGTTCGACAAAGCCACGGGCGAGCTGCTGATGAGCGGCGGCAGCCCCGGCGGCGCGGCCATCATCCACTACACCGCCAAGACGCTGTACGGCGTGCTCAACTGGGGCCTGATGCCCCAGCAGGCCATCAACCTGCCGAACTTCGGCTCGATGAACGGCCCCACGCTGCTGGAAGAAAAGCGCTTCCCGCCCGCCACGGTCGAAGCCCTGCGCGCCCGGGGCGCAGAAGTGCGCGAGATGAACATGACCAGCGGCCTGCAAGCCATCACACGCGGCCAGGCTCATGGCAAGAAGCTGTGGATGGGGGGCGCGGACCCACGGCGTGAGGGTGTGGTGATGGGCGACTAAAGGCCGCCCTGCTCGGCGTACAAAGGGGCTACACGCCGAGGGCGTTGCCGCCTGGGCGGGCATGGCGTGCGCCAAGGACAGACCCGGCTACATTCTTGCCCCATGGATCTCCGAAGCCTGCGCTACTTCATCGCCGTGGTCGAGGCCGGCAGCCTCTCGCGGGCGGCGGGCAGCCTCTACATTGCGCAGCCCGCCCTCACTGCCCAGATCAAGAAGCTGGAGTCCGAGCTGGGCGCGCAGCTGCTGGAACGCTCGCACGCGGGCGTCACGCCCACACAGGCTGGCGTGCAGCTCTACCAGGACGCACGGCGGCTTTTGAGCGACGCCTCGGCCATGCGGGAGCGCATCCAGCGCCTGCCGCAAGGGCCGGAGGGATCGGTCACGATTGCCGTGCCGTTTCTGCTGTCATCGCTGCTCATGGGCCCGTTGCTGGCGCACCTGAAGGACACGCACCCGCGCATTCGGGTGTTCGTGCTCGACGACCTCAGCCTCATGGTCAGGAAAGCCATGCTGGACCGGCGTGCGGACATCGGCGTACTGGTCGACGCTGCGCAGGTGGAGGGCCTGCACTGCCGTCCCCTGGTGCGCGAGGCCATGTACTTTTGCGGGCACGACCCCGGCGGCACGGTGCGTGCGCTGCTGGGCCCAGCGCCTGACGCAGCAGCCACAGCCCAAGCGCCTGCTGCGCGCCGGGCCGGCGCGCGCGCCACGGCAGCGCGCGCCGCTAGCCCCACCATGCGCCCCACCATCGACTTCGCCGATGCGGCCGCACAGCCCCTGGTGCTGCAGTCGCGCCGCTACACCATCCGCCAGCGGGTCGAAGAAGCCGCCGCCGCGCGCGGTGTGGCCCTGAACATCGCCCACGAACACGACTCCGCGCGGGTGATCCGCTCGCTGTATGCGTGCGGGGGAGGCTTCACCTTCACCCCTGCCTGCGCGCTGGGGGATGCCCCTGCCTCCGGCACCGACTGGATGGTGGCCCGCGTGGTCAACCCGGAGATGACGCGCAGCTACACCCTGGCCACCGCTGCGGACCGCGAGGTGGACGGGGTGATGCAGGTGGTGATGGACGCCCTGGAGGCCGTGGTGCGGGAGCTGGTGGCATCGGGCAGGTGGGAGGCCGCTGTGTGACCGGAGTGACCGCAGTGACCTTGCTCGAATCCGCGCAGTACCAGGAAGACGCCGCAGCCACGTTTGCCGCGGTGACCGCTCAGGTGGCTGCAATAGTGCCGCAGGCGCGCATCGAACACATCGGCGCCTCGTCCATTCCCGGTGCAGTCTCCAAGGGTGACCTCGATATCTGCGTGCTGGTGCCGCCGCAAGACCATGCACAGGGCGTGGCAGCGCTCGAAGCCGCAGGCTGCAGCGCCAAGGCCGACACCCTGCGCGCGCCCGATCTGTGCATGCTGCTGTGGCCCGGCGCCACGATGGACGTTGCACTGCAGGTGGTGGCCTGCGGCTCGCCGTTCGAATGCTTTCTGCACTTTCGCGATGCCTTGCGCGCCGACTCCGCCCTGGTGGCAGAGTACAACCGGCTCAAGCAGGGATTCGCATCCGAGGGGATGGACCGCTACCGCGAGGAGAAGGCCCGCTTCATCACGCAGGTGCTGCGGGCGGCGGGCAAGCCCCTGGCTGCCGACTGATCACATTCCCATAAAGGCTCTAACGATTCCGCTTCAGGAGACACCGCCATGGCATCCACAACCACTGCATCGCCCCAACCCGCCTCCACCCTCATCGATCAGCGCATCGCAGACCTGGCCGACTGGCGCGGCCCGGTGCTGGCACGCATGCGTGCGCTCATTCATGAGGCCGCCCCCAGCGTGGTGGAAGAGTGGAAGTGGATGGGAACGCCCGTATGGTCGCTGGGCGGCATCCTCTGCACCGGCGAGAGCTACAAGGCCGCAGTGAAGCTCACCTTTTTGAAGGGCGCCTCGCTGCCGGACCCGGCGCGGCTGTTCAACGCCAGCCTGGATGGCAATGCGCGGCGCGCCATCGACATCCACGAGGGCGACGTGGTGGATGCACAGGCGTTCAAGTCGCTCATCCGCGCGGCAGTGGCACTCAACGCCGCCAAGCCGACCAGATCCTCCGCAAAAAAGCCGCCCCCTGGTACGAAGGCTGCGTAGCTCGCTCGCAGCCGCGCACGCAGTGGGTGCGGAAGGACGCTATGGCAAGGGCATCAATTTCAGTGATGCCTGCCCATCAGCAATCGGTATTTCCCTGATACCCCATCTTCTGGAACAGTGACCCCATGCCCCGCGCTCGACGGGGCCGGTGTTTCAGGAGACAGCCATTACCACCTCGCCCCCCATTCCCCCGCGCGTGGTCGCCAACGTCGGCGCCCTCGTGGCGCGCAGCGCCCGTGCCCATGCCCGCCGCATGGCGGTCAAGAGCCCCGCACGCAGCATCACTTATGCCGATCTGGATCAGCGCACCAACCGCCTGGCCAACGCCTTGCTCGGCCTGGGCCTGCAGCGCGGTGACCGCGTGGGCATCTACCTGCCCAACTGTGTCGAGGTCGTCGAGATCGAGATCG
>CAMLQP010000222.1 GCA_946482115.1 uncultured Comamonadaceae bacterium | reverse complement strand
CAGCTGGCCAAGCTGGCCAACCAGATGATCGTGGGCATCACCATCGGCGCGGTGGCTGAATCCCTGCTGCTGGCCGCCAGGGGCGGCGCCGACATGGCCAAGGTGCGCGAGGCCCTGATGGGCGGGTTCGCCGACAGCCGCATCCTGCAGCTGCACGGCCAGCGCATGGTGGAGCGTGATTTTGTGAAACGGGCGGCCATGACCGTGCAACTCAAGGATCTGCGCAATGCCGTGGGCACGGCAGCCGAACTGGACTTCGAGGCACCGATCGCCAGGCTGTTCGAGCGCCTGTACCGGGAGGCGGTCGACGGCGGCCTGGCAGACCTTGACCACAGCGCGCTGTTCATCGAGCTGGCGCGGCGCAACGGCATGGCCTGACGATACCGGACCGGCACCCACCCATGAGCCTGCTGCTGCTCCGCCTGATGCGCCGCTCCTCGCTGGTGGCGCTGGTCGCCTTCTGCACCAGCCTGGCGCTGATGGCGCTGATCCTGTGGCAGATGGAGGTGCGGCGGCAGGACAGCCTGCGCACCACGCTGCTGAGCCTGGCCACCGACCAGGCCCAGTCGGTGCGCAGCCGCCTGGACCGGCTGCTGTCCACCACCTACCTGCTGGCCGCGGTGGTGCGCAAGGACGGCGGCGAGGTGAAGGACTTTCATCAGGTGGCGGACGAGATCCTGCCGTTTTTTCCCGGCATTGCCTCGCTGTCGCTGTCGCCGGGCGGCGTGATCCGCTACGCCGCGCCGCGCGAGGCCAATGCCCGCTCGATCGGCTTCAACCAGCTGCAGGACCCGGCGCAAAGCCCCGAGGCGTTTCTGGCGCGCGACACCGGCCGGCTCACCCTGGCCGGGCCACTCGACCTGGTACAGGGCGGCCGCGGCGTGGTCGGGCGCCTGCCCATCTTCCTGAGCAACGAATCGGGACTGCGCGAGTTCTGGGGTTTCGCCAACGCCGCCATCCGTTTCCCCGAGGCCCTGGAATCCACCGGACTGGAGACCCTGACCGGCCTGGGCTACGCCTACGAGCTGTGGCGCCTGCACCCGCGCACGGGCGAGCGGCAGATCATCACCGCCTCGGGCCGCGTGCACGGACTGGGTTCGGTCGACAAGCAGGTGGAGATCGCCAACATCAGCTGGATGCTGAGCCTGGCGCCTGTGGACGGGTGGATCACGACGCAGCGCGTGGCCCTGTACGCGGCGGTGGCGGTGCTGCTCAGCCTGCTGCTGGCCTATCTGGCCAAGCTCTGGGCCACCTTGTACCTGCACCGCCAGCACCTGGAAGGCCTGGTGGACGAGCGCACCTCGGAAATCCAGGCGGCGCGCCAGCGGCTGCAGACCTCGGAGGAGCGCCTCTCCCTGGCCATGATGGCCTCGCGCGATGCGCCCTGGGACTGGAACCTGGTAACCCAGGAAATCTACGTCTCGCCACAGTGGTGGGAGATGGTGGACATGGCACCCTCGGTCCCGAAGTCTGCCAGCGAGTTCTGGCCCCGCTTCGTGCACCCGGACGATGAGGCCGGCATCCGCGAGCGTTTCCACCAGGTCCTGCGCAACCGCGAACGCACCTACACCAGCGAGTTCCGGCTGAAGCGGGGCAACGGCAGCTACTTCCCGGTGATGGCGCGCGCCTTCATCACCTACGATGCCGCCGGCCAAGCCGTGCGCATGTCCGGCACCCACACCGACCTCACCGAGACCCGCAAGGCCCAGCGGCGCGAGCGGCTGCGCACCTTCCTGCTGGGCCTGCTGACCCAGGACCTGGCGCTGCCGGACATCCTGGATCAGACCGTGCTCAAGCTGGAAAGCACGCTACCCGACAGCCTGTGCTCCATCCTGCTGCTCGATGAAGACCGTCAGCACCTGCGCCATGGCTCTGGCCCCAACCTGCCGGAGTTCTACCTGCGCGCGCTCGACGGCGCAGCCATCGGCCCCCGGGAAGGCGCGTGCGGCGCGGCAGCCTACCTGGGCCGCACCGTGATCAGCGAGGACATCGCCACCGACCCCCACTGGAACAGCTACCGGGAGCTGGCGCAGTCGGCGGGGCTGGCGTCTTGCTGGTCGCACCCCATCGTGGGTCACGACGGCAGGGTGCTGGGCTCGTTCGCCGTCTATCACCGCCGGCCAGCCTCACCCACGGCCGACGAGCTGCTGCTGATCGAGGAGGCCGCGCACTTCACGGCGCTGGCCATCGAACGCAAACGGGCCGAGGGCGAGCTGGAGCTGGCCGCCGCCGTGTTCGAGCAGAGCAGCGAGGGTTTCGTGGTCACCGATGCCGACCTGCGCATCGTCAAGATCAACCCGGCCTTCACCACCATCACCGGCTACGACGCGGCCGATGCGGTGGGCCAGACGCCCCGCATGCTGGCCTCCGGCCACCATGGGCGCGAGTTCTACCAGCGCATGTGGCACGAGCTCGACACCTCCGGCCAGTGGCAAGGCGAGATCTGGAACCGCCGCAAGGACGGTCAGGTCTACCCCGAGTGGCTGTCCATCACCCGCGTGCGCGACGCCGGCGGCCAGACCCGCCACTACATCGCCATCTTCAGCGACACCAGCCAGCGCAAGGCGCACGAGGCGCAGATACGCACCCTCGCCCACTACGACGCCCTGACCGGCCTGGCCAACCGCACCCTGCTGCGCGAGCGGGTGGACCACGACCTGAACCAGGCGCGCCGCCACGGCCAGCCGCTGGCCCTGCTGTTCCTGGACCTGGACCATTTCAAGAACATCAACGACTCGCTGGGACACCACCTGGGCGACCTGCTGCTGGTGGAGGTCGGGCAGCGCCTGTCCGGCCTGGTCCGGGCGCAGGACACCGTGGCCCGGCTGGGCGGCGACGAATTCGTCGCCGTGCTGCCCGACACCCACGCGCAGGGCGCGGCCCACATCGCGCGCAAGCTGCTGGAACGCATCGCGGAGCCCTACCTGCTGGAACAGCACGAGCTGACGATCACCCCTTCCATCGGCATCGCCATGTTCCCCGACGACGGACAGGACTACCAGACCCTGTACCGCTGCGCCGACACCGCGATGTACCGCGCCAAGCAGGATGGCCGCAACGGCTACAGCTTCTTCACCGCCGAGATGCAGGCCAACTCCATCCGCACGCTGCAGCTCGACAACGCCCTGCGCCGGGCGCTGGAACGCGACCAGCTCCAGCTGCACTACCAGCCGCAGCTGGCGCTGGACACGGGTCGGGTGATCGGGGTCGAGGCCCTGCTGCGCTGGAACCACCCCGAGTGGGGACCGGTGTCACCGGCCGAGTTCATACCCGTGGCCGAAAGCAGCGGCCAGATCCTTCAGATCGGTGAATGGGTGCTGCGCACGGCCACGCGCCAGCTGCGCGCCTGGCAGGACGCCGGCCTGCAGCCCATGGTAATGGCGGTCAACCTGTCGGCGGTGCAGTTCCGCCTGCCGCGCCTGCCTGAGCTGGTGATGGACATCCTGGGCGAAACCGGCCTGGCCCCCGACCAGCTGGAGCTGGAACTGACCGAAAGCGTGGCCATGCACGACCCGCAAGGCGCCGTGGCCATCATGAACCGCCTGCACGAGCGTGGCATCCTGATGTCGGTGGACGATTTCGGCACCGGCTACTCGTCCCTGAGCTACCTCAAGCGGTTCCGGGTGTACAAGCTCAAGATCGACCAGACCTTCGTGCGCGACATGTGCAGCGACCCGGAGGACGCGCTGATCGTCGGCGCCATCATCAACCTGGCACAGAGCCTGGGACTGCGCACCATCGCCGAAGGCGTGGAGAACCCCGATCAGCTGGCGCTGCTGCGCGCACGGGGCTGCACCGAGGTGCAGGGCTATCACATCGCGCGCCCGATGACGGCCCAGGCCTTCGAGACCTGGCTGCGCACGCACGACGCGGCCGAGGCCGCGCCGGGCTGAACACCCTCAGCGCGAGAAGCGCCGGCCGCCGCTGTCGTTGTTGCGGCCGAATCCGCCACGGCCGCCGTCGCGGCTGGCGCCATCACGGCCGGCGAAGCGGCCACCGTCACGCCCACCCTCACGGCCCGCATCACGGCCCGCATCACGCCCACGGGGAGCGGCGGCACCTGCAGGAGCCCGGTTGTCGGTGCGACCAAAAGACGAGAAGCCGCGACCCTGTCCACCTGGGCGACCCTGCCCACCCGAGGGGCGGCGGTCGCCGAAGCGGTCGCCACCACGGCCGCCACGGCCGGGGGCGGGACGGTCAAAGCTGGGGAAGCGCTCCTTGGGCTCCAGGCCCGGAATCACCTCGGCCTTGAGGCGCTGCTGGGTGTAGGCCTCGATGTCGCCGATCTTGCGGCGGTCGCGGAACTCGGCCATGGTCACGGCCAGGCCGTCGCGGCCCGCGCGGCCGGTGCGGCCGATGCGGTGGGTGTAATCCTCGGCCTTCATCGGCAGGCCAAAGTTGAAGACGTGGGTGATGGTGGGCACATCGATGCCACGCGCGGCGACATCGGTGGCCACCAGGATCTGCACCTGGCCGTTGCGCAGCGCCATCAGTCGGCGGTTGCGCAGACCCTGGCTGAGGGCCCCGTGCAGCGCCACGGCCGAGAAACCGGCTTGCTGCAGATCGTTGGCCAGACCGTCGCACTCGATCTGGGTGCTGGCAAAGACAATGGCCTGATCGATGCTGGCGTCGCGCAGCCAGTGATCGAGCAGCGCGCGCTTGTGCTGGGCGCTGTCGGCCCAGAACAGCTTCTGCGTGATGTTGGCGTGTTTTTCCTGCGGGCTGGCAATCTCCACCTTCTGCGGCTGGCGCATCACGCGCGCGGCCAGCTGCTGGATGCGCGGCGCGAAGGTGGCGCTGAACATCATGGTCTGGCGGCGGTCAATGGTGAGCTGGTTGATCTCGGCCAGGTCGTCGGCAAAGCCCAGGTCCAGCATGCGGTCGGCTTCGTCGACCACCAGGAACTGCACCTTGTCCAGCTTGATCTGCATGGAGCGCTGCAGGTCCAGCAGGCGGCCGGGCGTGGCCACCACCAGGTTGGCGTTCTGCAG
>CAMLQP010000221.1 GCA_946482115.1 uncultured Comamonadaceae bacterium | reverse complement strand
GGGCGCGGACTTCATGCCGTCCATCTTCTTCTCGCCCATCATTTTTTCGGACTTCATCTTCTTGTCGTCCATCATCTTGTCCGACTTCATCTCGGCCTGAGCCAGGCCCAGACCCATGGACAGGGCCAGACCGGCCAACACAGCAAGCTTGCGGTTCTTCATCGTCATCTCCTGATCAGTTGGCGCCCGACCCGATGGCCAGGCGCAGACCGGGTGAACGCCGGCCTGCTTCTCAGTCGCCGCGAGGGCCAGAGAACTTACAGCGGTTCAGCGCCATGGCTTGCGCAGCCCCAGGCCTCAGCCCAGCCGCTGGAGCTCGAACACCTCGGCGTAAGGCTGATCTGCCTGCACCGCGCGGGCCGATTGCTGGTTGATGCGCAGCACGCGCGCATCGAAGCCATGCCCGCGGGTGTTGAGGTTGCGCTGGTGCTGGGAGGCATGAAAGCGCAGGAGCTCGGCCTTCCAGCGCGCGGCGTCTTCATCGAAGGGTGTGTACAGGTCTTGCTGCATGGCCAGGGTCTTGGCGTCCTGGTTGAGCCAGGCCCACAGCGGATAGCGCATCTGCCGCGTCACGGCTTCGATCAGCGCATAGGTGCGCTGGTGGGTCACGTTGCTGTCCTTGCCGTGCGGCAGAAAAACGCAGTGGGGTTGCTGCTGGGCGAGCAGGCGCTGCACGGTGGCGTGGTTGGCTTCGTCGAGGCGCGGGTTGCCGCCCTCGTCATTGGGCAGACGCAGGAACTCCAGCTGCGCCGCCGGCAGGCCGAAGTAGGCGCAGCTCGCCGCCTGCTCACGCTCGCGCAGCGCGGCCCTGGCCTCATCGGTCTGCGCCCCGGCATAGCCGGGCTCCACACCGCTGGCACCCGTAGTGCAGACCGCGAGGTGCAGGTGCATGCCCTGCGCCTGCAGGCGGCGCAGGGTGATGGCGATGGCGTCGAAATCATCCGGATGGGGCGCGAGCACCAGCGCCGACAGGCCGTGGGGCAGCGCCAGCGTGTCCAGCGACACCGGACCGTGCCCCGGGATCCGGGTCTGCGCCTGCACCGCCTCCAGAGCCGCGTCCAGCGCGCGCAAGCCTGCACTCATCACGCTGTCACTTGAAATGATCACGCAACACCCAAGCAAAGGCCGCAAACAGCGCGACGGCCACGAGGAAGAGATAGAGCCCCCAAGGCTTCTTCTGCTCGGCGTAGGGATCGGTGAGCGCGCGCTCGGCTTGGGCCGGCAGCTGGGCCAGCTGGGTCAGCGAGGTGCCGAAAGGGATGTTGACCTTGGCGCGTGCGTTGATGGCCCAGCCATTGGCGTCGAGGATCGGGCCCAGGTTGCGGCTGCGCAGCTTGAACCAGGCCAGGATGACGGCCGGGCCCGAGATCACCAGCACCAGACCGGCGATGGCGATGGGCCACTGCCACCAGACCAGGGAAAAGAAGCCGGAGAGCACCGCGGCCAGCGCCGAGCCGATGGCGCCCAGGGCCAGGCCGATGGCGGCAAAGATACCGGCGAACTTGGCCACGTCAAAGGGTGCGGGAGGCGGCGCGGGCGTGGCCGGGGCGGCGGCAACGGTGCCCACTTTCTTGCCGCTGTCCACGGCGGCGGCGGTCAGCTTGTCGTCCGAGGCCTTGGCCTTGTTCGCGGCAATCTTCTGCAGCTGCTCGCCGACGAAGCGCGCCAGGCGCTTGTAGGGCGACCAGAAGGCCTGGCGCAGGCTGATGGGGTGCTCGACGATCTTGGTGATGGTGGCATTCCAGTCGCGGCCCTGGCGGTCGTAGAACACGCCGTTGCGACCCACCATGAGCTGGTCGGAGTCGCCCGCGGTGAAGGCCGCGGCCACGCTGAGCTTGTCGGCGCCGCGCACGCAGTCGCAATAGACCAGGCAGATGCGCGCGAGCGTGGCCAGCGCCGCGTGGCGGCCGGCATCGTTGACGGCCACGCAGAGCTCGGCCGAACGGCCGTCGAGGTAGAGCGTGCCGACCTGGAAGCTGGCCTTGCCCTGGCGGGTGTAGAAGTCGCGGAAGGCGACGAAGTTGTTGGCCAGGGTCTGCAGGTCGCGCACGTAGTGCGCGAGCTTTTCCAGCTGGCGGATGCCCTCGCCTTCGGCCGCCACATCGGGCTGGGCCGCGAGCCAGGCCGCGTAGGGCGCGAGCTTGTCCTTGACGGTCTGCCAGTCGGCTTCGGTCAGCAGGGCGCGCTCGCCCAGCAGGGGCAGCACGGCGGCATCGCGCAACGCCGCCATGCGTGACGCCCAGGCCGGGTTGAGCCCGGAGCCCAGGGGCAGCGCGGCGCCCGGGTGCACACGCGCCAGCGGCAGCGCGGCCACACCTTCGGTGTCGGTCCTGAGCGTGGTGGCGCCCAGCGCGGCCAGCGTGGCCTCGGCGGCGTTGAGGGCGCTGCCGGCGCGCTCGTCATAGGCGGCCAGGCGGCAACGCACGAACCAGTCCTCGACCTTCTCGGCCACCTCGGTCAGAGCGGCATGGGCCACGGCCGTGGCCTCGCCCAGCGGACGGGCGGCGGCGCCCGCGGCCTCCCAGGCCGCGTGCGCGCGCTGGGCATGGCGCGCCTGCGCGGCCCGGGCGGCTTCCACGGGGATCATGTCCTCGCTGCTGCCCAGGTCGGCGAGCAGCTCGCGCGCGGCGGCCACGATGACGGCGCCCTCCTCATCGTCGGCGCGGATGGCGCTCAGCGGCACGCCAGGCAGCTTGCCCACCAGCACTTCGGGGTCCTGCAGGCGCTCGCCGGCCCACTGCACAGCCGCGAGCAGCTCGGGTGCGCGGACCTGGCCGTCACCGTCGCTGTCGACGAAGGACAGCGTGCGCGCATCGAACTCGATGCCCTGCACGGGGCAGGACAGGGCGACCCAGAGCTTCTGGTCGAGCTGGCCGATGCTGAGCAGCTCGGCCGCGGTGTCCAGGCGCACCTGGTCAAAGCCGCCGGCACGAAAGAAACGCCAGTGAGACAGGTTGGTGGTCATGGAACGCTCCTCCTGAGGCAACACAATGGATGCGCTTCATCTTACCCGCAGCCCTGCCGGAACAAGCGGGCAACTCAGGTGCGTGTGTTCACGTTGCCGTGGTGGGGGCGCATGCGGTCCAGCACCCGTTCGCTCATGCTGCGCGAGAGCTCTTCCTTGCCCAGGAAGACCGTGCCCAGCCCCTCCTGGCGCAGCAGCCGGGCTTCGTCTTCGCTCAGGGTGCGCAGCAGGATTTCCACCTGGGGGTTGAGCGCGCGGGCGGTCTCCACCATGCGGCGCGCGCGCATGGAATCGGGCGGCGTGATGACCAGCATGGCGGCGCGCGCGATGTGGGCCTGGATCAGCACCTCGGGTTCGGCCGCGTCGCCGCTGACGGCCGGGATGCCCTGGCGGCGCAGATCCTCCACCAGCTCCCGGTTTTGCTCGGCAACCACAAAGTGGATGTGCTGCTCGCGCAGCTCGGTTGCCATGCGCCGGCCCACACTGCCGTAACCCACCAGCACCAGCTGCCCGGTGAGCTGCCTCGGGTCGGTGGACATGGGCAGTTCGGCCAGCGGGTCGTCGCGCTGCTCGAAGCGGCGCACCAGCTCGGAACGCTGGCGCAGCCAGTTCTGCAGCGGGCCGATGGCGGCGAACACCGCCGAGTTGGCGGCGATCGATATCAGCGCACCGGCCAGCACCAGGCTCTGCCCTTCGGTCGGCATCAGTTGCAGCGCCACGCCCATGCCGGCGAGGATGAAGGAGAACTCGCCGATCTGCGCCAGGCTGGCGCCGATGGTCAACGCGGTGTTGAGCGGGTAGCGGAACAGCAGCACCAGAGCGACGGCCGCCAGCGTCTTGCCCACCAGGATGATGGCCACCACCGCCAGCACCTTGAGCGGCTGCTGCCACAGCACCGCGGGGTCGAACAGCATGCCGACCGAGACGAAGAACAGCACGGCAAAGGCATCGCGCAGCGGCAGCGATTCGTCGGCCGCACGGTGGCTGTACTCCGACTCGCGCATCATCATGCCGGCAAAGAAGGCGCCCAGCGCGAAGGACACGTCGAAGAGCATGGCCGCACCAAAGGCCATGCCGATGGCGGCCGCCACCACGCACAGCGTGAACAGCTCGCGCGAGCCGGTGCGCGCCACCCACCACAGCAGCTTGGGAAAGACACGCCGCCCCACCACCAGCATCACGGCGATGAAGGCCGCCACCTTGGCCAGCGTCAGGCCCAGGGTGGTCCACAGCTCGCTGGCATCGGCTACCGCGCCCCCGCCCGCCGCGCTCATGACACCGGCCAGCGCCGGCACCAGCACAAGCACCAGCACCATGACCAGGTCTTCCACCACCAGCCAACCCACGGCGATGCGGCCGTTGATGCTGTCGAGCAGGCCCTTGGCTTCCAGCGCGCGCAGCAGCACCACGGTGCTGGCCACCGACAGGCACAGACCGAAGATCAGCGCCCCGCCCCAGTGCCAGCCCCAGGCCATGGCCGCGCCCATGCCCAGCACCACGGCCACCGCGATCTGCACCAGGGCGCCGGGCACGGCAATGCGCCGCACCGCGAGCAGCTCACGCATGGAGAAATGCAGCCCCACGCCGAACATCAGCAACATCACGCCGATCTCGGCCAGCTGGCCGGCCAGACCCACATCGGCCACGAATCCTGGCGTATGGGGACTCACCACGATGCCGGCCAACAGATAGCCCACCAGCGGCGGCATGCGCAACTGAACCGCAACCAGGCCCAGCACCATGGCCATGCCGAAGCCGACGGCGACCGTGGCAATCAGGGTGACGTCATGCGGCATGGGGTAGGTGTCCGGAAAGCAGGGGGGGAAGTTTTTTGAAGATAACCCAATTCCGTCGCGCACCCGGCGGTTGCGGAAAATTTCCGCAGGCCCGGCCCGTGACGGGCACCGGGGCTCAGGGCTGCTGGTGATCCAGCGGCGGCGGCAGGTCGTCGCCGGCCAGGCGGCGGCGGAACAGCGCCGCGCGCGCCAGCACGATGGTGGTCACCGGCGCGGTGATGGACAGGATGATGATGATGAGCCAGACGTGCAGCGAGAGCT
>CAMLQP010000220.1 GCA_946482115.1 uncultured Comamonadaceae bacterium | reverse complement strand
GTGTTTCCCGACGTGGCACCCGGCGACCGGCTGATGGGTGTGCACCTGCCCGGCCGGGGCGCGCACTTCTACTACAACGGCCGCCTGCGCGGCGTGGTCGACGACCCGGTGTTCGCCGAGCGCTTCTTCGGCATCTGGCTCTCGCCCCGCACCTCGCAGCCCCGGCTGCGCGAGGCCCTGATCGCCGGCGCCGCACGCTGAGCCGCCCATGGTCACCACCACCGCCTCCGCCGACGCCGCGCGCTTCACCGCGCCCGGGGCCTGGCGCGAGGGCCTGCGCTACGGACTGCTCGGCCTGCCGCTGGCCTTCGTGGCGCTGCCGCTGTACGTGGTGCTGCCCAACCACTACGCGCGCTCGTTCGGTGTGCCGCTGGCGGCACTCGGCGCGGTGCTGCTGGCGGCGCGCCTGTTCGACGCGGTGCTGGACCCCTGGATCGGCCGCTGGGTCGACCGGCTGTTCGCCCGCAGCCACCGGCGCGTGCTGGGTGCGGGTGCGGCGGCGGCGCTGGTGCTGGCACTCGGCCTGTGGGGCCTGCTGTTTCCGCCGCCGGCCCTGCGCGGCGACGTGGCGCCGCTGCTGGCCTGGGCCGGTGCGCTGATGGCCGTCACCTACACCGCCTACAGCGTCGCCAGCGTGGCGCACCAGACCTGGGGCACCCGCCTGGGCGGCAACGAGGCGCAGCGCAGCCGCATCAGCGCCTGGCGCGAAGGCCTGGCCCTGGTGGGTGTGCTGACCGCCGCGGTGCTGCCGGGCACCCTGGGCCTGGGCGCCACCGTGGCCGCCTTCGCGGTGCTGCTGGCGCTGGGCTGGTGGGCCTGGAGCGCCGCCGTGGTGCCCACGTCCCGCGGCCTGACGCTGGGCGCCCTGGCGCACCAGAACGCGCTGGCCCATCCGCTGCGCCAGCCCCGCTTCGTGCGCCTGCTGGCGGTGTTCGTGGTCAACGGCACGGCCAGCGCCGTGCCCGCCACCCTCGTCCTGTTCTTTGTGCAGGACCGGCTGCAGGCGCCGGCCAGTGTGGAGCCGGCCTTCCTCGCCACCTACTTCCTGTGCGCCGCGCTGTCGCTGCCGCTGTGGGTGCGGCTGGTGCCGCGCCTGGGCCTGGCGCGCAGCTGGCTGGCGGGCATGGCGCTGTCGGTGGGGGTCTTCATCTGGGCCGCCACGCTGGGCACAGGCGATGTGACCGCCTTCCTGATCGTCTGCGCGCTCTCCGGCGTGGCCCTGGGCACCGACCTGGCCCTGCCGTCGGCGCTGCTGACGGGCCTGATGGACGAACTGGGCGAACGCGGCCAGCGCGAGGGCGCCTACCTCGGCTGGTGGAACTTCGCCGCCAAGCTCAACCTGGCCCTGGCCGCCGGCCTGGCCCTGCCGCTGCTGGGCGCCTTCGGCTACCAGCCCGGCGCGCGCGACCCGCAGGCCCTGTGGACCCTCACCGTCGCCTACTGCCTGCTGCCCTGCGGCCTGAAGCTGCTGGCCGCCGGTCTGCTGCAGGTGCTGGTCATCCGCCCCGCCGCGCCCCGCACGCCGTTGCCCGACACCCTGAAAGCCCACCCATGAAAAGACGACTGCTGCTCACCGCCGGCGCCGCCACGGCCGCCCTCGCCCTGACCGGCTGTGCCGGCCCGCAGGTCGGCGACTACGCCACCGAAAAACCCGTGCTGGACCTGCGCCAGTACTTCAACGGCACGCTGGACGCCTACGGTGTGTTCACCGACCGCAGCGGCCAGGTGGTGCGGCGCTTCACCGTGGTCATGCGCTGCACCTGGAATGGCGACGAAGGCGTGCTCGACGAGGACTTCACCTACTCGGACGGCACCACGCAGAAGCGCATCTGGCGCCTGAAGCACGAGGGCAACGGCCGCTACACCGGCCGCGCCGACGATGTGGTCGGTGTGGCAGAGGGCCAGACCGCGGGCAACGCCTTCCGCTGGGGCTACACGCTGGCGCTGCCGGTGGACGGCCGGGTCTGGAACGTGCAGTTCGACGACTGGATGTACCTGCTGGACGAGCGCGTGATGCTCAACAAGGCCGTGATGAGCAAGTTCGGCATCCGCCTGGGCGAGGTCACGCTCAGCTTCGTTCGGCGGACCTCATGAGCACCCAGCGCAGCTTTGTCGAACCCGCCGCCGGTGCGGCCCAGCCCCGCCGCGGCCCCGGCCTGTGGGGCCCATTCAACCCGCGCATCGGCTCCTGGCGGGGTCTGCGGGTTTGGGTGGTGGGCGCCTCCAGCGGCATCGGCCTGGCCGCCGCGGAACAGCTGATCGGCCTCGGTGCCACCGTGCTGGCATCCGCGCGCAGCGAGGCCGGCCTGCAGGCGCTGGTGGACAGCCACACCCGGCCCGGCGAGCCCGCCCCGGTCCAGGCCTGGCCCCTGGACGTGACCGACGAACGGGCCGTGGCGCTGACCACCCGCGCCCTGCTGGCCGAAGGACCGGTCGACCTGGTGCTGTTCTGCGCCGGCCACTACCGCGCCCTGCGCGCCGAGGCCTTCGACCTGGCCGAGATGCAGCGCCACATGGCGATCAACTACGGCGGCGCGCTGAACCTGCTGGACGCCCTGCTGCCGGCCATGATCGCCCGCGGGCGCGGCCACATCAGCCTGGTCAGCAGCGTGGCCGGGTTCCGTGGCCTGCCCAAGGGCCTGGCCTACGGCCCGACCAAGGCCGCGCTGACCCACCTGGCCGAGACGCTCCACCTCGACCTGGCGCCTCGTGGCCTCGGCGTGAGCGTGGTGCACCCCGGTTTCGTGAAAACGCCGCTGACGGCGCAAAACGATTTTTCGATGCCGGCCCTGATCTCGCCGGACGAGGCGGCCCGCGCCATGCTCGACGGCATTGCGGCCGGCCGGTTCGAGATCCACTTCCCGCGCCGCTTCACGGTCTGGATGAAGCTGCTGCGCCTGCTGCCCTACCGCGCCTACTTTCCGCTGGTGCACCGCGCCACCGGTCTATAAAGCGGCATGACCCCAACGACCGACCTGCGCGAGGCCGTCCAGCGGCTGGCGGACTTTTATGCGCGGCTGCAGCCGCAGGACCTGGACCGGCTGGACCGCTTCTACACGCCCGACGCGCGCTTCAAGGACCCGTTCAACGAGGTGCGCGGGCTGCCGGCCATCCGCCGCGTCTTCGAGCATATGTTCGCGTCGCTGCACCAGCCGCACTTCGTCGTCACCGGCCAGCTGGTCGACGGCGACCAGGCCTTCCTGGTCTGGGAATTCCGCTTCCGCATGCGCCGCTTCGACACCACGACCGAACAGGTGGTGCGCGGCGGCTCGCACCTGCGCCTGGCGGCGGACGGCCGCGTGCTCGACCACCGCGACTACTGGGACGCGGCCGAAGAGCTGTATGAAAAGCTGCCCGTGCTGGGCGCGCTGATGCGCTGGCTCAAACGCAAGGCGAACAGCTGACACGAAACGCCTGCAGGGAAGCTATCAAGGATGCCGCGGAACTGGCTCCGCCAGGCCGCAGGCATCGCCCCCTTGAGGGGGTGACGCGCCGCAGGCGCGGCGCGGGGGTGGGGGAATTCAGCTGGGGCGGGTGTCGGCGAAACTCTGGCGCAGCGCCAGCTTGTCGGCCAGGCGCGCCAGGTTGGGGTGCGTGGTGCGCCATTCCAGCTGCGGAAAGCGGAAGCTGAGGTAGCCCAGCGCGCAGCCCACAGCCAGATCGGAGAGGCTCAGGTGAATGCCCGAGCAGAAGGGCTTGTCGCCCAGGCCGCGCGCCATGGCCACCAGCGCGGCGTCGACCTTGGCCATCTGGCGGTCGATCCAGGCCTGGCAACGCTGCTCCTCGCTGCGGCCGGGCCAGGTGGTCTCCAGACGCGCCAGGATGGCGGCGTCCATCACCCCGTCGGCCAGCGCCTCCCAGGTCTTGACCTCGGCGCGCTCGCGGCCCGACGGCGGGATCAGCTTGCCCACCGGCGAGAGCGTGTCCAGGTACTCGACGATCACGCGCGAATCGAACACCGCCTCACCGCCTTCCATGATCAGGCAGGGCACCTTGCCCAGCGGGTTGGAGGTGGCGATCGATGTGTCGGCCGACCACACGTCTTCCTGAATGAACTGGTAGTCGAGCTTTTTCTCGGCCATGACGACGCGCACTTTGCGGACGTACGGGCTGGTGACGGCGCCGATGAGTTTCATGAGGAATGGAGTTGTGGGGGTCCCTGGACAGGCCATTTTAGCGAGCGCAGCCCCAGCCCGTGCCGGCGGCGGGGGATCGGCCGGGCGACAGACCCGCCTTCTACAATCCGGGGATGCGCCCGACCTCTGCCCCCTCTGCCGCCAACGGCACCCTCACCCCCGTTTCCGCCCTCTCGCCGCTGGACGGCCGCTACGCCGGCAAGCTGGCGCCGCTGCGTCCTTTCATGAGCGAACAGGGCTACATGCACCGCCGAGTCCAGGTGGAAATCGCCTGGTTCATCGCCCTGTCCGACGCCGGGTTCGACGAGTTCCAGCCGCTCTCGCCGGGCGCCCGCACCTACCTGATGGGCCTGGTCAAGAACTTCTCCGAGGCCGACGCGGTCGCGATCAAGGAGATCGAGAAGACCACCAACCACGACGTCAAGGCCGTGGAGTACTGGATCAAGTCGAAGTTCGACGCGCGCCCCGAGCTGGAAAAGGCCGCGGAATTCGTGCACTTCGCCTGCACCAGCGAGGACATCAACAACACCAGCCACGCCCTGCAGCTCAAGGGCGGGCGCGACGCGGTGCTGCTGCCCGCGCTGGACCAGGTGATCGCCCGGCTGCGCGAGATGGCGCACCAGTTCGCCGACGTGCCCATGCTCAGCCGCACCCACGGCCAGACCGCCAGCCCGACCACGGTGGGCAAGGAACTGGGCAACGTGGTCGTGCGCCTGGCCGGCGCGCGCGAGCGCATTGCCACCGTCAAGCTCATGGGCAAGATGAACGGCGCGGTGGGCAACTACAACGCGCACATGAGTGCCTGGCCCGACTTCGACTGGGAAGCCTTCAGCAAGAAAGTCATCGAGACGCCCGAGCCGCTGGGCCTGGGCCTGACTTTCCAGCCGTATTCGA
>CAMLQP010000219.1 GCA_946482115.1 uncultured Comamonadaceae bacterium | reverse complement strand
GCCTTCATGCGCGAGATCGCGGCCATGACGGAACACATCGTCAAGAAGGCCAAGGAGTACGACCGCGACACCGTGCCCGGTGACTACGCCACGCTGTCCACGCCCTGCCCGAACTGCGGCGGCGTGGTCAAGGAGAACTACCGCCGCTACGCCTGCACCGGCGCCGATGGCAACTCCGATGGTTGCGGCTTCTCGTTCACCAAGTCGCCTGCCGGCCGCACCTTCGAGGCCGCCGAGGCCGAGGCCTTCCTGCGCGACCGCCAGATCGGCCCGCTGGAGGGTTTCCGCTCCAAGGCCGGCTGGCCGTTCACGGCCGAGATGAAGCTGGTGTTCAGCGAGGAAGACGGCAACTGGAAGCTGGAGTTCGACTTCGGCGACGACAAGGCCGACGAGGAAACCGGCGAGATCGTGGACTTCGGCGACCAGCCCAGCCTGGGCGCCTGCCCCAAGTGCGGCTCGCCGGTGCACGAACACGGCAGCAACTACGTCTGCGCCAAGGCCGTGCCCACGGCGGCGCAGCCCACGCCCAGCTGCGATTTCAAGAGCGGCAAGATCATCCTGCAGCAGCCGGTGAGCCACGAGCAGATCACCAAACTGCTGGCCACCGGCAAGACCGACCTGCTCGACAAGTTCGTCTCCAACCGCACGCGCCGCACCTTCAAGGCCTTCCTGTCCTGGAACGCCGAAGAGGGCAAGGTGGGCTTCGAGTTCGAGCCGCGCGCCAGCAAGTTCCCGCCACGCAAGACGGCGGCGGCGAAAGCCCCGGCCAAGGCCCCGGCCAAAGCGCCAGCGAAGAAGGCGGCCGCGAAAAAGGCCCCGGCCAAGAAAGCCGCCCCGCGCAAGGCCGCCAGCGGCGGCTCCAGACCCAGCGCCGCGCTGGCCGCCGTGATCGGGCCGGAAGCCGTGCCGCGTCCGCAGGTGGTCAAGAAGCTGTGGGACTACATCAAGGCCAATGGCCTGCAGGACGCCAAGGACAAGCGCAAGATCAATGCCGATGACAAGCTACTGGCCGTGTTCGGCAAGCCGCAGGTCACCATGTTCGAGATCGCGGGCCTGGTGGGGCCGCACCTGGAGTGACGCGATGGGCTTCAAGCTGTACTACGCCACCGGCGCCTGCTCCTTCGTGCCGCACGCGCTGCTGGAAATGGCCGGCGTGGACTACGAGCCCATCGCCGTCAGACTGCACAAGAACGAACACCAGGCGCCCGCGTTCCTGGCCCTCAACCCGCGTGGCCAGGTGCCGGTGCTGGTGGATGGCGAGGAGGTGATCACGCAGCTCGTGGCCATCGTCTCGCACCTGGACGAGCGCCTGCCCGGCGCCAGCCTGCTGCCGCGCCCCGGCACGGCACGCACGCGCGTGCTGCAGACGCTGGCGTGGATGAACAACACGGCGCATCCCACCTTCACGCACGTGTTCATGCCTTTCAAGTTCACCGACGACGCGGCCGCACAGGCGGCGGTCAAGGCGTGGAATGCGGGGCTTTTCCGGGGCATGCTGGGCGAGATCGAGGCCATGGCGCAGCAGGCCGCGCCCTGGATGGCCGGCGAGAACCCGGGCGTGCTGGACGCCTATGCGCTCACGCTGCTGCGCTGGGGCGGTTTTGCCGGCATCGACCCGGAAGGTTTCCCCGCGACCTGGGGTCTGGTGCAGCGCTTTGCCGCGCTGCCGGCGGTGGCGCGCGTGATCGAGCGCGAACGCCTGCAGCTCAACGTCTACAAGCCTTAGCCCCCGCGCTGTGCCGCGCGGGTCATTCCCGCGCCGGCTCGCGGGCGACGAAGCGCAGCAAGACCCGCACGCCCTTGTGCGCGCCGGCGCCGGGGAAGGCGTCGTCCACCCGCAGCAGGGCACCATGTTGCTGCGCGATCTCCTGCACGATGGCCAGGCCCAGGCCCGAGCCGTCGACGTTGGTGCCCAGCGCACGGTAGAAGGGCTGGAGCACGAACTCGCGCTCGTTCTCGGGAATGCCGGGGCCGTTGTCCTCCACCTGCAGCACCAGCACGCCGCTGAAGCGGTCTGGCAGCACGCGCGCGGTGACCACGCCGCCCGCGCCGGTGTAGTTGAGGGCGTTGTCCAGCAGATTGCGCACCAGTTCCTTGAGCAGCGTGGCATTGCCCTGCAGCAGGCATTCCCCGGGCACCGCTTCCGGCCCCTCGTAGCCGAGGTCCAGGCGCTTGTCCAGGGCGCGCGGCACGCTCTCCTGCACCACCTCGCGCACCAGGCCGGCCAGGTCCACCTCGGTGGTGGGCAGGGTGCGGCCGGTGGTCTCGGCGCGCGCCAGCGCCAGCAGCTGGTTAACGGTGTGGGTGGCGCGGGTGCTGGCGCGCGCGATCTGCTGCAACGAGGTGCGGATCTCCTGCGGGTCGTTCTCGCGCTGGGCCAGGTCGGCCTGCATGCGCAGACCGGCCAGGGGCGTCTTGAGCTGGTGCGCGGCGTCGGCCAGGAAGCGCCGCTGCGTGCTGAGCGAGGCCTTGAGGCGGGTCAGCAGGTCGTTGATGGAGGAAACCAGTGGGGCCACTTCCTGGGGGATGAAGGATTCCTCGATGGGGCTCAGGTCGTCCGGCTTGCGCGCGCGGATACGCTGCTCCAGGTCGCTGAGCGGGCGGATGCCGCGCACCAGCGCCAGCCACACCAGCAGCACGGCCAGCGGCAGGATGACGAACTGCGGCACCATCACGCCCTTGATGATCTCGGTGGCCAGGGTGGAGCGCTTGCCCCGCGTTTCGGCCACCTGCATCAGCACCAGGTCCTCGCCGGGGCCGGCGCTGAGCCAGGTGTAGGCCACGCGCACGTCGTCGCCGCGCACGGTGTCGTCGCGCAGGCGCACGCTGCCGGTGGCGGGCGGTATGTCGTCGGGCGGAGGCGGGAAGTCGGGCTCGCCGCTGACGAACTCGCCCTTGGTGTCGCGCACCTGGTAGTAGACGAGGTCGGTGTCGTCGGCGCGCAGCAGGTCGCGGGCCTGGTTGTTCAGGATGAACTGCACCCGGTGGCTGTCGGCCACGACGAACTGGGTGAGCGCCTGCAGGTTGAACTCGAGGGCGCGGTCGAACGGCTTGCTGGCGATGTTCTGCGCCACCAGCCAGGTGAGGGCGAGCGACAGCGGCCACAGCAGCAGCAGCGGCGTGAGCATCCAGTCCAGGATTTCGCCGAACAGGCTGCGCTGCTCGCGCTGGAACAGGCCGAAGCCGACCGGCCCGCTGTCGCGCTCAGCCGGGGATTTTTTCAAGGCAGTACCCGAGGCCGCGCACGGTGGCGATGCGGATGGGGCCTTTCTCTATCTTCTTGCGCAGGCGGTGGATGTAGACCTCGATGGCGTTGTTGCTCACCTCCTCGCCCCACTCGCACAGCCGCTCGACCAGCTGGTCCTTGCTGACCAGGCGGCCGGCGCGCTGCAGCAGCACCTCCAGCAGGCCCAGTTCGCGCGCCGAGAGCTCGACCATCTTGCCGTCTATGGTGGCCACGCGGCCGGCCTGGTCGTACACCAGCGGGCCGTGCCTGATGGTGGCGCTGGCGCCGCCCATGCCGCGCCGGGCGAGTGCGCGCACGCGGGCTTCGAGCTCCTGCAGCGCGAAAGGCTTGGCCATGTAGTCGTCGGCACCGTAGTCCAGGCCCTTGACACGTTCCTCCACGCTGTCGGCCGCGGTGAGGATGAGCACTGGCAGCGCCGAGCCGCGCGCGCGCAGCCGCTTGAGCACCTCCAGCCCGTGCAGCCTGGGCAGGCCCAGGTCCAGGATCAGGAGGTCGAATTCGTGGTTGGTCATCAGCGCGGCGTCGGCCTCGCTGCCGCTGCTCACGTGGTCCACGGCCGCGCCCGTGCCACGCAGGGTTCGCAGCAGGCCATCGGCCAGCACATGGTCGTCTTCGGCGATCAGGATGCGCATGTTTGTCTCCTCGGGGCGCAAGACCATTGTAGGCACGCCAGCCTTGCACGAACCTTGACGCCGATCAGCTGTCGAGCGCGTAGGCCTCCAGTCCCAGTGCCACCACGGTGGCCACGTCGCCGCCCACCTGGGCGCGGAATTCGGCCTCGGCCCGCCCCACGGCCAGCCGGAAGGCCTCCAACCACAGCAGGCCGGTGGGCGTGAACACGATGCGCCGCGCGCGCGCGTCCAGCGGGTCGGCTTCCCGGCGTACCAGGTCCCAGGCCACGCACTGGTCCACCAGGTCGCCCATGGCCTGCTTGCTCATGCCCGCGTTCGCGGCCAGTTCGGTCAGGCGCGAGCCGCCCAGCGCCAGGTGGCGGGTGATGTGGATGTGGGCGGCGCCCACCTGGCCCCGTGCCGCGAGGTTGGACAGCGCCAGCGGCACCTGGGGGTCGTGGGTCATCAGGTGGAGCACGCGCTCGTCGAAGCGGCGCATGGCGTGGCCCAGCAGCCGGCCCAGATGGGTGGCGCGCCAGCGGTCATCGGCAAGGGGGAGATCCATGGACAAATAGTAATACAAACTGACTAAAAAATGGCTTACTAGAAAAGTATTCGACGCTAAACTGCCGTCCATGGTCAGCGTATCGCGTTGAATCAAGTTGGTAATCAGGTCAGTTTTTTTGAAATTCTTTAAGGAAAAGTCATGGATGCACCCGTCAAAGCCCTGAACACGGAAAAAGCCAAGGCCCTGCAGGCCGCGCTGGCCCAGATCGAGAAGCAGTTCGGCAAGGGCACCATCATGCGCTTGGGCGAGGGCGAGAAGATCGAGGACATCCAGGTGGTCTCCACCGGCTCGCTGGGTCTGGACATCGCCCTGGGCGTGGGCGGCCTGCCGCGCGGCCGGGTGGTCGAGATCTACGGTCCGGAATCGTCGGGCAAGACCACGCTGACGCTGCAGGTCATCGCCGAGATGCAGCGCCAGGCGGGCACCTGCGCCTTCGTCGATGCCGAACACGCGCTGGACACCCAGTACGCCCAGAAGCTGGGCGTGAACCTGCAGGAACTGCTGATCAGCCAGCCCGACACCGGCGAACAGGCGCTGGAGATCGTGGACAGTCTGGTGCGCTCCGGCGCGGTGGACCTGATCGTGGTGGACTCGGTGGCCGCGCTCA
>CAMLQP010000218.1 GCA_946482115.1 uncultured Comamonadaceae bacterium | reverse complement strand
ATGGTGTCGCCCGGGTCCATGGCCATCTGGACGCGGTGGTCCTGGCCGCGGAAGTGGTAGGACACGTCCCAGAACGCGGGCTGCGCGCCGCCGGGGGTGGCGTGGCTGCCCGGGCGTGGCCAGCACGGCGCGGGCCGATGAGACGTCGGCCCCGTCGTTGATGCCGTTGCGCTCGAAACGGTTGACCTGGTTGTTGGCCTGCATGGACCGGCTCTGGTCGTTGCCGTTCTCATAAAAGGCGCCGGGTGTCGGCTGGCGCGTTCTTCTCACCCGTGACCATGGCCTTGAACATGTTGTCGCGGTGGCGCAGGCTCTCGTAGAGGTTGGCCGCGACGTGGATGGCGATGGCGATGAGGGTTACGTCCACCGTGCCCACATGCAGCGTTTCCACCAGTTCGTTGCCCCAGAAGGTGTCGGTGGTCATGAGGAAGCCGGTGAGGCCGATCACCGTGGTGGCGCACAGCAGGTACATGATCATCACGGCGCCGGCCGGGTTGTGGCCCAGGTGGCGCGGCTCGCGGCCTCGCACCAGCTGGCTGAGGTAGGCCCATAGCCGCCTGGGCGTGGGCACGAAGCTCGCAAAGCGCGCGTGCGGGCTCGGGGCGGTGAAGCCCCAGACGCAGCGCGCCGCGATCAGCGCCAGCGCGAGGTAACCCGCGCCCTTGTGCACGAGCCCGATGCGCTCGGTGTAGAGGTACGCGGTGGCGAACGAGGCCACCAGGGACCAGTGGAACACCCGCACGAAGCGGTCCCACACGGGCACTTTGCCGGGTGACGGGGTCATGGTGGTCTCCTGGTGTCGGTGGTCTGGGGGGCCGTCAGTTCTTGACGTTTTCTTCGGCAATGGCGCCGGTGATCGGGTGGAAATACACCTCGACCTTGCGGCCCTGTTGGTCGGTGCCGTAGATCTCCCAGCACTTGCCCTTGGACACGTGCAGCTTCTTCACGTCGTCCTTGTAGCCCAGGGCCTGGAAGCGCTTGGTCATCTCGGCCTCGGAGATCCATTTGGATTCGGGTTCGGTGGTGCAGGTCGGGCCGGCGATGGCAGCGCTGGCGGCGCTGAGCAACAGGATGGCGGGGATGAGGCGGAGGGTGGTGTGCATGAAAGCTCCCGGATGAGGTTGAACAGGTGTGGTCGGGGTGGTCGGCACGACCGGCCCCGCCGCTGTTGACTTTGCAATCGGTGTGCCGGTTGGGGCGGACCGCCGGGTGGAGACGGTCAAGTGCTTGATATGAAAGAACTTTTTTCCGAAACTGCTTGGCTCAGAGGAGCAGGGAGAGGGGTTGTAGGGTGGGGGAATTCACCCATCGCGTGGGGGCGCTGGGGCAAGGCCCCCACCCGCGGCAAGAGAAGACGCGCAGCCCAGCCCGCGGGGAACAGCCGGGCTGGCTCCGTCGGGCCGCCAGTGCCGCCCCCCCTCGGGGGGTAGCGCGAAGCGCTGCAGGGGGGCCTCTACCCCGTCCCGCCGATGCCGTATCAGCGGAACGGCACGTCCCGGACGTGGATGCGGGGCACCAGCACGGGTGTGACTGTGTCTTTGTCGGATCGCGTGCCGGGGGCTCGCGGGCAATAGCGGGTTGTGGCGGCGTCCAGGGCTGGCGCCTTGTCGTGTTGATGTGCCGTGCGAATGGCCCGCGAATGGGGTGGTGTGGTCGGAACGGTATTTGCACTCGCTGTGCCATGCGTCCGACCCTCTGCCACCCACCGCCATGTTCTGCCATGAATCTGTTGAAGTTTTTCCCCTTTGGCGCGGGTGCCGTCACCACCGGCAAGGTGCGGTGGTGTGGGGCATTTGCCCCAGCCCGGCGGGGGGTCGGGGGATATGCCCCCTTTGTTCGGGTGTGGGGTGGCGGCACGGAAGCGACCGGGAACCCTGCCGTGGCCGGCGCAGCGCTGCCTAGAATGGGCCGGCGCTGCCCCTGGCGCCGTTCCGGCATGACCCCTATGGCGCTTCCCTTCGTCCGCTCCCTGTTCGCCCGGCCGCAGCTGTTCTGGACACGGCGTTTCGCGGTGCTCAGCCTGCTGTGCGTCGTGGTCACGGCATTGGCCAGCGCCACGCTGCTGTCGCAGTACGTGGCCGGACGCATGATCCGGCACAACGCCGAGCTGGCGCAGGACTTTGTGGGCAGCCTGCTGCGCATGCACCGGGGCGATGAGTTCTTCGTCAACCGCAGCGACACGCGCGGCATCGAGCGATTGTTCGGCGAGCTCGCGCGCATGCCGGGCCTGGGCCACGCCAACGTGTTCGACACCGGGCGCCGGGTCGTGTGGTCCACCAACCCCAAGGCCATCGGCGGCGACGCCGGCGCCAACCACGAGCTGGACCAGGCCCTGACCGGCCAGCTGGAGGTGGAGAGCGAGCTGCTAGAGGCGTCCAGCTTCATCAAGCCGGAACACGCCTTCCTGCGCAACGACGCGCTCGACGCGATCGAGGTCTACATCCCGGTGCGCGACGTGGGCGCCAGGGTGGTGGGCGTGGTCGAGCTCTACATGCTGCCCGAGCACCTGCTGAACTCGGTGCACGAGATGACGCGGTTCGTCTGGATGGCCTGCGTGCTGAGCGGGCTCGTGACCTACCTGGCCATGGTCTGGCTGGTGATGCAGGCCGACCGCCAGATCGCGCGGCAGCAGCGCACCATCGTGGCCAACGAGTCGCTGGTGGCGGTGGGCGACATGGCCTCGGCCGTGGCGCACGGCCTGCGCAACCCGCTGGCCGCCATCCGCTCCAGCGCCGAGCTGATCGCGATGGGGCCGGAGCGCGAGCAGGCCGGCGACATCATGTCCGAGGTCGACCGCCTGCAGGCCTGGATCGGCAAGCTGCTGGCCTATGCGCAGCAGGGCGGCCGCGCGCTCGGGCCGGTGCACCTGGGCGACCTGCTTAACCACCTGGTCGGCCTGCACGCGGCCCGCATGGACCGCCAGGGCGTGACCGTGCAATGTGACTGGCCCGAGACCCTGCCCACCGCGCTGGCCGACGCGCCCGCGCTGGAGCAGGCGCTGGACAACCTGATCAGCAACGCGCTGGACGCCATGCCCCAGGGCGGGCGGCTGCGCCTCTCGGTGCAGCCGCAGGACAAGGGCCTGATCGTGAGCGTCGCCGACACCGGTGTCGGCATCTCGCCCGACGACCTGCGGCGCGTGTTCACGCCCTTCCACACCACCAAGCGCACCGGCATTGGCGTGGGCCTGCCGCTGGCGCGCCGCAGCATCGAGCGCCTGGGCGGCAGCCTGTGGCTGGAGAGCACGCTGGGCGTCGGCACGCAGGCCATCCTGCGGTTGCCCCTGCAGCGCCCCGCCACCACCCAACCCCACGGATGACACCGTTCATGAGCGCAGCGCCGGGCCGTTCCCAAGCCCGCTCGCACCGCAGCCCGCAGAGCGAAGGATTTTGATGAGCTACAGCGTTTTGATCGTCGAAGACGAGCCCGTGCTCGCCCGCAACATGCTTCTGTATCTGGAGCGCCACGGCATCGCCTGCCAGCTCGCGGCCAGCGGCGAGGAGGGGCTGGCGCTGCTGGAGGCGGCGCGGCCCGACGCGGTCGTGCTCGACCACAACCTGCCGGGCCAGGACGGCCTGTCCGTGCTCCGGCGCATGCGCGAGCGCGAGCCGCAGCTGCCGGTGGTGATGGCCACGGGGCACGGCAGCGAGCAGGTCGCGGTCGAGGCGATGAAGGCCGGCGCGTTCGACTACCTGATCAAACCCGTGTCGCTGCACCAGCTCAAGCAGGTGCTCGACCGCTCCGTGCAGCAGCAGCGCCAGGCGCAGGAGCTGCGCCACCTGCGCGCCGGGGGCGGTGCCGGCCACGTGCCCGCGGCGCAAGGCCTGGCGGCGCTGCTGGGCACGTCGTCCGCCATGCGCCAGCTGCAGGGCCGGCTGCGCCAGCTGGTGGACGCCGAAGAGCGCCTGAGCGAGGGCCACACACCGGCGGTGCTGATCGGTGGCGAGACCGGCACCGGCAAGGAGCTGGTGGCGCGCGCGCTGCACTTCGAGGGCCCGCGCCGCGCCGGGCCGTTTGTCGAGATCAACTGCGCCAGCCTGCCCTCGCAGCTGGTCGAGAGCGAGCTGTTTGGCCACGAGCGCGGCGCCTTCACCGACGCGCGCGAGCGCCGCATCGGCCTGGTCGAGGCGGCGCACGGCGGCACGCTGTTCCTCGACGAGGTGGGCGAGCTGGAGCTGGCCACCCAGGCCAAGCTGCTCAGGCTGCTGGAAGACCACCAGGTGCGGCGCCTGGGCAGCGTGCGCGAGCAGAAGGTGGACGTGCGCGTGCTCGCGGCGACCAACCGGCCGCTGGAGGCCATGGTGGCGGCGGGCCAGTTCCGCAGCGACCTGTTTTACCGCCTGGGCATGCTGCGCATCGAGCTGCCGCCGCTGCGCGAGCGCGAGGGCGATGTGGCGGTGCTGGCGGCGGCCTTCCTGGCGCGGTCCGCGCGCCGCTACGGCAAACCCGAAATGCGCTTCTCGGACGAGGCGCTGCAGGCGCTGTCGCGCCACCGCTGGCCCGGCAACGTGCGCGAGCTGGGCAACCTGGTGGAGCAGTGCGTGATCCTCGCGAGCGACACCGTGATCGAAGCCGACGACCTGCCGCTGCCGGTGATGCCCGATGGCGCCCTGGGCGACCCGGCCGCGCTCGGCACCGAGCCCTGGCCCACCAGCCTGCCCGACACCGAGCGCCGGCTGCTGGTGAACGCGCTGGAGCGCAACCGCTGGAACGTGACCCAGGCCGCGCGGGCGCTGGGCATCTCGCGCGACACGCTGCGCTACCGCATCGACAAGTTCGGACTCCGATGAAGCACCCCCGCAGCGCTGCGCGCTACCCCCTCAAAGGGGCGGGCACTGGCCGTCCGGCGAAGCCGGCCCGGCGGTGCCCTGGGCTGGACCACTTCATGCGTCGACGTCGTGCTCCGGCGGCATGGAAAAACGGATGCCGGTTGGCCTTCGAAGCGATGACTTCGTTGCTGAATCTCTGCCGCGTCACTGTTGCTGGCGCGGCTCGCCCCGTTCGTTCACCGTGATGGTGTCGCCCGGGTCCATGGC
>CAMLQP010000217.1 GCA_946482115.1 uncultured Comamonadaceae bacterium | reverse complement strand
ACCCAGGGGCGCATGGACCAGGACGAGTAGTTCTTGTTGCCGATGTAGAGCTGCAGTGCCATGGGTTCCTCCAGTTGAGATCCCGCATGGTAGGGCGCTGGCCGCGGGCCATTGATGACAAAGAGGCGGCCGATTGATTCGCCGCCTGCCGACAAGGGGGTCAGGCGTATTTTTCGAGGATGCGGGTCGAGCGCTCGACCTCGCGGATGGTCTGCTCTTCCGAGTCCGACACCGCGACGGCCTCCATCACCGAGCAGGCCATCATCCGGTAGAAGGCCTTGTCCATGGCCTTGCGCGCGGCCGACATCTGCTGGGCCACGTCTTCGCAGGAGCGGCCGCTTTCGACCATGTCGATCAGCCCACGCACCTGGCCTTCAATGCGCTTGAGGCGGTTGACCACGTCGCGCTGGTGTTCCGAACGGAAGGCGGATGCCGCGGCGTCGGTGGACGACGTCGACTTGGTTTTTGCAGAGGTGCTGGCCATGTTGTGTCTCGGTTGGATGGGACCGGGGGAGTGTGCCAAAAAACCCCGGGTACGGGTGCCGCCCGGCGCGATGCCATGAGGGAGGCATCAAGATTACCCTACCCCCTAGGGTAATCGCCGATGGCGATATTCGGATGCACGGATACGGTGTGGTCTGTCGGTGTCGTTGACAAATGTCAGGTCGGCGCCGCGGTCCACCTCTCATTCATTCGCCTTTCGAGGACATTTCCATGCGCATCTGGACACGAATTTCTGTTGCATCGGCCTTGCTGGCCACCGCGCTTCTGACCACCGGCTGCGGCACGGTCTCGACCATCGGCAAGCTCGAGGACGGCGCCGGTGGCGAGGCCTCCCGCATGTGGGACCGCTGGGTCGAGGGCAACGGGGACATCGCCGTCGCCACCACCTGGGAGCGCAAGGTCAAACCGGGGGTGACGGCCAAGGACGTCGAAGAAATCCTCAAGCTGGTGGCGGTGGAGCGCAACATGCGCGACGTCGGTGTGCTCCCGCTGTCCAAGGAGCTCGAAGCACGCTCGGGCAAGAAAGAGAAGCTGCTGACCGTGTACTCGTACTGCAGCCCGGCCACCGCCCGCAAGATGGTGGACTTCAGCCCGCACATGGCGGCCTACCTGCCCTGCCGCATCAGCGTGGTGGAGCACGACGACGGCAGCCTGTGGCTGTACACGCTCAACATGGACATGATGGTCAAGATGGGCCGCAAGCTGCCCTCGCCGCTCAAGGAAGAAGCCTGGGCGGTGCGCGAGACCATCTGGCAGATGATGGAACGCGCCTCCAAGGGCGAGTTCTGAGCGCCTGCCCCGCCGCGTTCCCATCCCCCCACGACCACAACGGAGACAACCCATGAACGTTCGCATGCACGTCTTGCGAGGCGCCACCCTGCTCGCGCTGGGCGCTGCCCTGCAGCCCGCCCAGGCCACCAACGGCTACTTCCCCCATGGCTTCGGCCTCAAGGCCAAGGGCATGGGCGGCACCGCCGTGGCCCAGTCGCACGACGCCTTCGGCGGCGTGAACAATCCGGCCTCGGTGTCCTATGCCGGCAACCGCTGGGACCTCGGAGCCGAGGTGTTCATGCCCAAGCGCAGCGCCACCGTGAGCACCCCGATGGGGGCGATGGAGGTCCAGAGTGGCAAGGACAGCTTCCTGATCCCGGAGCTGGGGTTCACCACCCGGCTCTCGGGCAAGTTGTCGGCGGGTCTGACGGTCTATGGCAACGGCGGCATGAACACCGAATACCCGGCGGTGTTCCCGGGCAACAGCAACTTCATGTGCAGCAGCCCGACCACCTGCGGCACCGGCAAGCTGGGCGTGGACCTGATGCAGCTGATCGTGGCGCCCACGGTGTCGTACGAAGTGGCCCCCGGCCATGCGCTGGGTGTGTCGCCGCTGCTGGTGTACCAGCGCTTCAAGGCCCAGGGTCTGCAGGCCTTCGGCATCAACAACCCCGGCACCGACGACAGCACCGGCATCGGCCTGCGCCTGGGCTACATGGGCAAACTCGGCGACGCGGTCACGATCGGCGCGTCCTACTCACCCAAGATCGCCATGGGCCGGTTCAAGAAGTACGAGCGCCTGTTCGCCGAGCGCGGCGACTTCGACATTCCCGAGAACTACGCGCTGGGTGTGGCGTTCCAGGTCAGTCCCGCGGTGCAGTTGGCGCTGGACTACTCGCGCATCAACTACAGCGGCGTGAAGGCCATCGGCAACGCCAGTCTGGCGAACTTCGGCAACGGCTTCGGCGCCAGCAATGGCCCGGGCTTCGGCTGGAGGGATGTGGAGGTGGTGAAGCTGGGTGTGCAGTGGCAGCTGAACCCGCAGTGGACGCTGCGCGCCGGCTACAACCAGGGCACGAACCCCGTGACCTCGCCGGACGTGTTCCTCAACACGCTGGCGCCGGGTGTCATCAAGTCGCACATCACCCTGGGGGCCACCTACAGCCTGTCGGCCAAGGACGAACTGACCTTCGCGGCATGGCGCGGTCGCAAGAACACCGTGAGCGGTTCAGCGCCGGCCCCGACCACCATCGGCATGAGCCAGAACGGCTTCGGTCTGCAGTACAGCCGCCGGTTCTGAGGTGCCTCGGCTACCGGGTCTGGCGGTAGTCGGCCAGGTGGCCGCGGCCAGCCCCCGGGCCGAGGTACAGCGGGGCCACCGCGTGCACTGACCGCGGCACGATGCCCAGCGACGACAGGCCGGGCCACTGGCTGGTGGCAACGTTGTCGACCGCCATCGAATCGAGGTTGTCGCGGCTCATCAGAGGCTCGCCCGGCAGGCATTCCATGGCCAGGGCCTGCAGGCGGCCGACCGCCATCGGCAGCGGCACCACGGGCCGCTCGCGGCTGCCCAGCCGTCCCGCAAGCCGGACCAGTTCGCCCAGCGTGAGCACCTCGGGTCCGGCGCACTCGAAGGTCTGGCCGATGCTGCTGCGGGGCAGACCGGTGTCGTTAAGGCAAGCGAGCACGGCGTCGGCCACGTCCTCCACCCAGACCGGCTGGAAGCGCGTGCCCGCGCCGGCCAGCGGCATCACGGGGAACACCGACTGCAGGCGCGCGAACAGGTTCAGGAAGCGGTCACCGTCGCCGAAGATCACGCTGGGCCGCAGGATGCTCAGCGCCAGTCCGGCGGAGCGCAGCACCTCTTCGCCCCGGGCCTTGCTGCGCTGGTACATCGAGGGACCGTCCAGCTGGGCGCCCAGCGCGCTCACATGCACCAGCCGGCGCACGCCGCTGGCCTGGCAGGCGCGGGCGATGGTGGCGGGCAGCTGCACATGCGCGCGCTCGAAGGCGGCTTGGTTGCCGTGCAGGATGGCCACGAGGTTGACCACCGCGTCGTGGCCTTCCAGCAACCTGGTGAGGGTGGTCTCGTCGTGCACCGAGGCCTCGACCACGGTCAGCCGCGGCAGGTGCTGCACCGCCGATGCGTTGACTGCGCGCCGGGTCGGCACGGTGATCTGCCAGCCCGCACGCTGCAGCTTCTCGCACAGGTGCCGTCCGACGAACCCGGTGCCGCCCAGGACGAGCACCCGCTTCATGGCAGATCCCGGTTGTAGCCGTCCGGGCGAACGGGCGGGCCGACGATGCCCAGGCGCGCGCGCAGCGACTGCGGTTGCCCGGTGATCAGGCTCGCGTAGTGCGTGGTGTTGGCCAGCACCTTTTTCACATAGTCACGGGTCTCTTCGAACGGGATGTTCTCGGCCCAGATCTCGCCGGCCAGCACCGGCCCCTGGCGCCAGGTGCGGGCGCGGGTCGGCCCCGCGTTGTAGGCGGCCGCGGCCAGCGGCATTGAGCCGTCCAGGTCGTCCAGCGCGAGCTTGAGGTAGGCGGTGCCGATCAGGATGTTGGTGTCGCGGTCGGTGATCTGGTGCGACTGGAAGTCGGTCAGGCCGATCTTGCGGGCGGTCCAGCGTGCCGTGGCCGGCATCACCTGCATCAGGCCCGAGGCGCCGACGCCCGAGCGCGCGTCCGTGACGAAGCGGCTTTCCTGGCGGATCAGGCCGTAGACATAGGCCGGGTCCAGCCCGATCTCGGCCGTGCGCCGCAGCACCTGCGTGCGGAACGGCATCGGGAAGCGCTGGGCCTGGTCCTGCAGGCTGCGGGTGCGCTCGCTGGTGTTGATGCAGCGGTCCCAGAGCTCGTGCTGGCAGGCCAGTGCGGCGGCGGCCAGCAGTTCGCGGTCACCCATGCCGCCGCGCGTGTGCAGGTTGGTGGTGTAGTTCCACTCGCGCACGCCTTCGCTGCGCAGGCCCAGCCGGATGGCGGCCAGCGCACGCTGCAGCCCCGGGTGGGTCTGGATGGACGCCATCTCCTGCGGGGTGGGCGGTGCAGGCGGTGGCGGCGTGGTCACGCTGTGGCCCAGTTCTTCCAGTGCGAGCAGCTCGTAGAAGCCCTGGTGCGAGGCGATCGAGCGGTAGAGGCCGCTGGCGACGATCTGGGCCGTCAGCGCATCGGGCTCGCGCAGGGCCTGCATCGCCCGGGCGCGCCAATAGACCCAGACCGGCTCCTGCCGCTGCGTTTCGTCCATGGCGGCGATGGCGTCCCGCACATGGCCCCAGGTGCCCGCGCGCAGCCCGGCGCGGGCCTTCCAGGCCAGGTGGTCGGGTGCCATGTGGCGGTCGCTTCCGTTGGCAAACGCCGCCAGCGCATCGCCTTGCAGCGACTGGGCCAGCCGCTTGCCGATCACGCCCCAGACCCAGCTGCGCTCCTCGGTGGTGAGCTGGGCCTTCCAGCGGGTTTGGTCCATCTCGCGAGCGGCCGCCGCCACGTCCTGGCTGGCCAGCCGGATGAGGGCCAGCGTCACCAGCTCCTTGGTGCGCGGGCGGATGGCGGTGAACTTTTCGTCGAGGTAACGCGCAGGGTCGGTGGCGATGGCGTGCACCGTCGGCACCCAGTCGGGGTTGAGCAGGTTCACCGCCTGCACCGCCGCGGCTGTGCGGCCGGCTTCCATGGCCAGGCGTGCGCGCTGCCAGGCGGCCTCGGGCCGCAGGTGGCCGCTGTCCAGGAAGGCCTTGGCCGCGGTGGCGCAGGCGTCGTCGGCCTC
>CAMLQP010000216.1 GCA_946482115.1 uncultured Comamonadaceae bacterium | reverse complement strand
TACGACGTGTTCCTGCTGCAGGCCACGGGCCGGCGGCGCTGGCGCATCGGCCGCCAGCGCGACCTGAGCCTGCGCGACGACGTGCCGCTCAAGATACTGAGCCGCTTCGAGCCCGAGCAGGAGTGGGTGCTGGAGCCCGGCGACATGCTCTACCTGCCGCCGCGCTGGGCCCATGACGGCGTGGCCGAAGGCGGCGACTGCATGACCTGCTCCGTCGGCTTTCGCGCGCCGCAGCGCGGAGGGCTCGCGGCCGAGCTGGCGCAGCGCCTGGCGGACGAGTGCGAGGACACGGCGCTCTACCGCGACCCGGCGCAGGCGGCCACCACCACGCCGGCTGCGCTGCCCGACGGGCTGGGCGCTTTTGCCGCCGATGCGCTGCAGCGCCTGCTGGCGGACCGGGCGCTGCTCAACGGCCTGCTCGGCGAAGTCCTCACCGAGCCCAAGCCCCGGGTCTGGTTCGACGAGCCGGCCCAGGCCTGGCGTGACGGCGCCGTGCAGCTGGACCGCCGCACCCGCATGCTCTACGACAGGCAGCATGTGTTCATCAACGGGGAAAGCCTGCGCGCCTCGGGCGCCGACGCGCGTCTGATGCGCCGTCTGGCCGACCAGCGCGGACTGGACGCCGCGAGCGTGGGCCGTGCCAGCGCCGCCGCGCGCTCCGTTCTGGCGCAGTGGCACGAAGCGGGCTGGCTGCACCGGGTCGACGGGTGATGGAGCCGGTGGCGGGCGGCGGCTGGCCCGAAGGGCGGTTCGAAGGCCGCCACGCGTGGTCCGACCTGCTGTACCGGGCTCTGGATGCAGCCCTGGATGCCCGGCTGCGCCACTGGGTCTGGTGCGACCCCGACTTCGCGGACTGGCCGCTGGGGGAACGCCTTTTCAACGAGCGGCTGCACGCCTGGGCACACGCGGGTGGCCAGCTCAGCCTGCTGGCGCTGGACTACCGCCAGCTGATCCGTCAGCACGCCCGTTTCGTGCAGTGGCGCACGATCTGGTCGCACCGCGTCGAGGCCCGGGCCGCGCCGCGCGAGCTGCAGGAGGGCTTTCCGACCCTGGCCTGCCACAGTGGCTGGGGCGCCCAGCGAACGGCCATCTCACACCCGGTGGTCCTGGCGTCTACAGAGCCCGCCCGCGTGCAAGGCCTCCAGCTCAACTGGCAGTCGCTCTGGGACCGATCCGCTCCCGCTTTTCCGGCCACGACCCTGGGTTTGTGACCGACCGCCGCCGGTCGGAAAAAAATAGTCACTAGGGCTACTACTATTGACAAATTTACACAGTGTTTTCCCTTATGATCGCGCCCGGCCCCGATCGCCCCTGCGTCGGGCCTTTTGGCATTCCGATCTTTGACCTTTTTGTTGGGCCCGGTTCCGGGTCTTTGGACACCATGAAAAAATCGCTCGTTCTCGCTACCCTGCTGACCGCCGTTGCCCTGGCCGCTTGCGGCAAGAAGGAAGAGGCACCGGCTCCCGCTCCCGCACCCGTTGAGGCACCGGCTGCCGCCCCTGCGGCCGAAGCCGCCAAGGAAGCCGCTGGCCAGGCTGTCGATGCCGCCAAGGAAGCCGCCGAGAAAGCTGGCGAGGCCGCTGGTCAGGCTGCCGAGGCCGCCAAGCAGGCTGCCGGCCAGGCCGTCGACGCCGCCAAAGATGCCGCCAAGGACGCCACCGCTCCCAAGCAGTAAGCCGGGCCTCGCGTCCAGAAAAAAAGCCACCCGAGGGTGGCTTTTTTGTTGTGGGGGCGGCAGAAGTGTTACTTCATGTCGCCCGCCAGCACCTGGACGATGCGTTGCGCATTGGCCGAGGTGTCTGGCTGTCCCGCCGCGTTGAGCACCGTGACCGTGCTGCTGCCGCTGGCCTCGCGAACCAGGACGCGGTAGCGCAGCGGGTCGTTGTTCGGGGTGTTGCTGCTGCCGAAGTTGAAGAGGCGGCCGAGGAAGCCCGGCTCCTTGGATTTTGGGGCATCCGGTGCCACGTAGCGGACGAAATAGGTGCCCTGCGAGCGGTCCCGGTCTTCCACCGTGAAGCCCGTGCGATCCAGCGCCAGGCCGACGCGGCGCCAGGCGCGGTCAAAGTCCTCGTTGACGACCAGCACGGGGCGGCCGTTGACCGAGTCGATGCGCGTGCTCAGGGCCTGCGCGGGGCGGGCCGCCTGGGTCTGCGCCTGCTCCTGGCTCACGCCCAGCTTGACCATCAGGCGGCGCAGGAATTCGGTTTCCAGTTCGGGGTCGGCAGGGCGGGGCTGCCAGACCGTGGTGTCTTTCCTTTCGTTGGCGTAGACCTCCACCATGCCCCGGTGGCTGATGAATATCTCGGTGCCACCCTTGGCATTGCGCTCCAGCCGGGTGCGGAACTTGTCGCGTTCACCGGTTGAATAGAGGTTCTCGAACACGCGGCCCAGGGTGCTGCGGATGACGTCCTGCGGCAGCTTGGCGCGGTTCTCGGCCCAGTCGGTTTCCAGGATGCCCAGGCCTTGCTGGTCGAGCACCAGCAGGAAGCCGTTCTCCTGCCAGAACTCGCGCGCCGCCGTCCACAACTGCTCGGGCGGACGGTCGACCACCAGCCAGCGCTGGTTGCCGGAGCGTTCGATGCGCACGTCGGCGATCTGGTTGGCGGCGGTGGTGGTCGCGCGCGTGGGCTGGGTCGTCTGGTAGCCGCTGGCCGTGACGATGGCCCCAGGCACCACGTAGCGGTTGTCCCGGTTCAGCTGCGACAGGTCGGGCGGCACCTCCAGCGTGTTGCCCTGTTTGGCCGAGCGGTAGTCGATCTTGTCCTCCTCGAGCACGGAGCAGCCGCTGGCCAGCGACAGCGCGGCGGCGGCAACGACCCAGCGGGCGGGGAGGGAAGTTTGTGTGCGAAGGCGTTGACGGTCAGCTTGCATGGTGACGGCGGTTGGAGGAATCGGACGGATCAGGAAGCCAGCAGGCCGCTGTCGCGCAGCGCCTGCTCGACGATGGGCTGGGCGCTGGCCGACAGCGGCGTCATGGGCAGGCGCAGCGTGCCGCCACACAGGCCCAGGCGGGCCATGGCCCATTTGACCGGGATCGGGTTGGCTTCGACGAACAGGTGCCGGTGCAGCGGCAGCAGCCGTTTCTGCAGCGCCATGGCGGTGTCGCGGTCGCCGGCCACGGCGGCCTTGCACAGCTCGTGCATCAGGCGCGGGGCGATGTTGGCAGTGACGCTCACGTTGCCGTGGCCGCCGCAGAGCATCAGCGCCACGGCGGTGGCGTCGTCGCCCGAGTAGATGGAGAAGCCTTCGGGGGCGTCCTTGATCAGCCACTGGGCGCGCTCGATGTTGCCGGTGGCTTCCTTGATGCCGACGATGCCGGGCACGCGGGCCAGGCGCAGCACGGTGTCGTGCGCCATGTCGGCCACGCTGCGGCCGGGCACGTTGTAGAGCACCATGGGCAGGTCCACCGCCTCGGCGATGGCCTTGAAGTGCTGGTACTGGCCTTCCTGGGTGGGCTTGTTGTAGTAGGGCACGACCTGCAACTGGCAGTCGGCGCCGACCTTTTTGGCGAAACGGGTGAGCTCGATGGCCTCGGCGGTGGAGTTGGCGCCACAACCGGCCATGATGGGGACCCGGCCCTTGGCCTGCTCGACCGAGACGCGGATGATCTCGCAGTGTTCCTCGACGTTGACGGTGGGCGACTCGCCCGTGGTGCCGACCACGCCGATGCAGTCGGTGCCTTCGGCGATGTGCCAGTCGATCAGCTTGCGCAGCGTGGGGTAGTCCACGCTGCCATCGTCCAACATGGGTGTGGCCAGGGCCACGATGCTGCCGGTAATCGAGGTCATAAAGGCGATAAGGGTGTCGGCGCGCCCCGTGCGGGCGCAAAGCACCATTCTACTCAGAGGCGTCCAAGGGAAAACGTGGGGGTGGCTCCCCGGCGGGAATCGCCTCCCGCACGGCCACGATGCGCTGCACGTAGCGCTCGGGTGCCCGGCAGAAACCGTCCTCGAAGGCCACGACGCGCAGGCCCTGGCACAGGCGCAGCAGTTCGCCGGGTTGCAGCAGGAAATCTGGCCGCGAAGGCTTGCCCACGCTGGCGTTGCCGTGGGCGAAGGTTTCGTAGATGAGCACGCCGCCGGGCGCCAGGCTGTCCAGGATGCGGGGCCACAGCGGGCGCCAGAGGTAGTGGGTGACGATCACCGCATCAAACAGGCGGCCGCCCAGCGGCCAGGGCCCGTTTTCGATGTCGGCGGCGATGGCTTCGGTCTCTGCCGGCAGCCGGGCCAGCGCCGCGGTGTCGCGGTCCACGCCGGTCAGCGCGAAGCCGCGGCCGGCCAGCAGATGCAGGTGGCGGCCGCTGCCGCAGGCCAGGTCCAGCACGCGCGCGCCGGGCGCGATCAGCGGCGCCCAGCGCACGACCCAGGCCGACGCAGCGAGCCCGGTGTGAGGCGCCGTCATCAGAAGCAGGCCCAGATCTGGTCGGCCAGCGAAACCAGGAAATCGGGGCGTGTGTACAGCGCGAACACGGCAGCCAGCACCAGCGTGGCGGCCAGCCACGTCAGTGCCTGCCGCGTGACGTCGCGTTTCACGCCGCGGCTCCCGCCCGCTGCGGGCCACGCGTGATCGGGGCCTCGCGCACCGGCAGGTTGATCAGGGCGGCAAACACGCCCAGCGCGATGGAGATGTACCAGACGATGTCGTAGCTGCCGGTGCGGTCGTACAGGACACCACCCAGCCACACGCCCATGAAGCTGCCGACCTGGTGGCTGAAGAACACGAAACCGCCCAGCATGGACAGGTGGGCCACGCCGAAGATCTGCGCCACCGTGGCGTTGGTGGGCGGCACGGTGGACAGCCACAGCAGGCCCATGACGGCGCTGAACACATAGACGCTGGCCGGCGTGAGCGGCGCCCACAGGAACACGGCGATGGCGACGGCCCGCGCAAAGTAGATGAAGGCCAGGATGTTCTTTTTCAGCATGCGTTGGCCCAGCGCGCCCGCTGCGTAGGTGCCGAACACGTTGAACAGGCCGATCAGCGCCAGCGCATAGCTGGCCACCTGGGGCGACAGGCCGTTGTCCTTGAGGTAGCTGGGCATGTGCACGCCGATGAACACCACCT
>CAMLQP010000215.1 GCA_946482115.1 uncultured Comamonadaceae bacterium | reverse complement strand
CGCAGACCGGCTGTTCTTCTGGCCCCTGGGGCGCCGGCCGGACGACCATCCGGGGCTGAGCGACCTGGGCCTTTGAGGATCGGCGGCCCGCCAGGGGAACGGAAATCGCTCAGGGCTGCGACGCCACCTGCGCCAATGCCAGTTCCCATAACGACTCCGCCACCGGCGACATCTCGGCGCGCTGGCGGTACAGGCGGATCTGCACCGGCACGTTCCAGTCGGCGCCCCCGGCGGCCACCAGCGTGCCGGTGCGCAGCTCGTCGGCAATCAGGCTTTCGGGCAGCCAGGCCACACCCCGCCCTTCCTGGGCCAGGGTCTTGAGCAACACCGCGTGGTGCGCGGTGAACACCACCGCCACCGGGCCGTCAGTGCCTTCAGCAAACACCCCACGCATGCGGGCCCGCATGATGCGGCCCAGCCCCGACGCGTCGCTGTAGGCCAGCACGGGCACCGGGGCCGACTGGCCCAGCGCGTGCAGCGGCTGGCCTGCAGCGCCCCCCGGCTGGGGCGCACTGACGGGCAGCAACCGGTCGTCCGCCAGGCGGCACATGGGGTACTGCGCCTCGTCCAGGCGTCCTGGCACCTCGTCATGGCCATGGCACAGCACAAACTGCACACGGCGCTGCAGCATCAGGTCTTCGCAGGCCTGGGAGCTGTCCGACATGGTCTGGATGGGCCCCAGACGCAGTCGTGCCTCCATGCCCACCAGCCAGCGCGGAAAGAACGTGAGCGAGAGTACATGCGTGGCCGCAAAGCGCAAGCTGGCAGCGGCCAGGTCATGCGCAGCGCGGGCCTTGATGCGAGCGGCCTCCAGGTTGGCGAGGATGGTCTCCAGCAGCGGCAGAAAGCGCTGGCCCGCCGCCGTGAGCGCCGCAGGGTGGGCACTGCGGTCGAACAGCTCAACGCCCACCCAGTCTTCCAGGGCGCGGATATGGCGGCTGAAGGCGGGCTGGGCAATGGCGCGGGCCTCCGCCGCGCGCGAGAAGTTGCCCGTCTCGGCCAGGGCGAGGAAATCCTCCAGCCATTCCAGGTCCAGGGGTCGGTTGCCGGGTCCCATGTGTCTCCGCGATGGATCGATAGATAGTTGTATGCGATTCGAGTATTGGACCGCTGGCACCGGGTGGGAAATGATCCACCCCGTTGTTCACCAGCTTTTCCCAACGGAGACAAGAAAGCATGCCTGCCATCTCGAATTATCGCGGGATCATCCCCGCCATCTCGTGCCCCTTCACCCCCGACCACCGCATCGACGAGCCCGCTCTGCGCAAGCTCGCCGCCTGGCTGGCGGGCCACGACGGTGTGGTGGCCATCATGACCAACGGCCACACCGGCGAGGTTTTCTCACTCACCCCGGCCGAGCGCGCCGAGGTCACCCGCATCGTGGCCGACGAGCTCAAGAGCCGCATACCCGTCATCTCGTCCATCGTCTGCGAAGGCCTGAAGGACGCGGCCGACCACGCCCGCGCTGCGGTCGAAGCCGGCGCCGTGGCGCTCGACGTGATGCCGCCGCACCACTGGCTGCGCTTTGGCTTCACGCCCGGCCATGCACTGCAGTACTTCGAGGCCATCCACCAGGCCGCGCCCAACGCCGACCTGGTCTGCCATGTCTACCCCGCCTGGACGCGCGCCTCGTACTCCTCGCAGCTGCTGGCCGACCTGGCGAAGCTGCCCTACCTGCAGGCCTTCAAGGTAGGCCAGCGCGACATGAACAAGTACGCCCGCGACATCCAGGCGATCCGCGAGGCCGATGCCTCCAAGGCCATCCTGACCTGCCACGACGAGTACCTGCTGGCCTCGATGGTGCAGGGCGTGGACGGCGCGCTGGTGGGCTTTGCCACCTTCATCCCGCAGCTCATCATCGATTTGTGGAATGCGGTGAAGGCCGGCGACCTGAAAAAGGCCATGGAAGTGCAGGCCGTCATCACACCGCTGAAAGACGCGGTGTATGGCGGCGGCGAGCCCACGGGCGAGGCCCACGCCCGCATGAAGGGCGGCATGTACCTGGCGGGTGTGATTGACGACGCCACCGTGCGCCCGCCGACCGAGGCGCCGAATGCCAAGGAAGTCGAAGCCCTGCGCGCTGCGGTGAAGCAGGCCGGCCTGCTCAAGCGCTGAGCGGTCCCTGCGAGGCGCGGGGGATTTTGAGTCCCCCGCGCCTCATTGCACACAAGAAAACCGACAAGGAGACAAGACACCATGCAACGCCACCTTTTCCTCCGCGCCGCCCTGGGTGTAGCCACGCTCGCGATGGCGGCCAGCAGCTTTGCGCAGGCTTACCCCACCAAGCCCATCCGGATGGTCATCCCCTTTCCGCCGGGCGGCACGCTTGACACCGTGGGACGCCAGCTCGCGCAAAAGCTGGGCGAGCAGATGGGCCAGAACTTCATCGTCGAGAACAAGCCTGGCGGTAATGGTGTGATCGGCGGCGATGTGGTGGCCAAGGCCCCGGCCGACGGCTACACGCTGCTGTTCAACGCATCCACCTTCACCACCGCGCCCATGACCATGAAGTCCGTGCCCTATGGCGTGGTCAAGGACTTCACGCCCGTGGCACTGGTGGCCAAGGCACCGCTGTCGGTGGCCATCAACAAGAACCTGCCGGTCACCGACATCAAGTCACTGATGGCTTACGCCAAGGCAAACCCCGGCAAGATGACCTTTGCCGTGGGCTCCATCGGCTCGGCTGGGCACCTGTCCACCGAGCTGCTCAAGCGCGCGGGCAACCTCGACTACCTGATCGTGCCGTACAAGGGCACGGCGCCGGCTTTCCAGGACCTGATCGGCGGGCAGATCGACGGCTTCATCGACCCCATCCTCGGCTCGCTGCAGTACCACAAGAGCGGCATGCTGCGCGTAGTGGCCGTCACCTCCGCCCAGCGCGCGGCCAGCCTGCCGGACGTGCCCACGGTGGGCGAGACGATTCCGGGCTATGAGTTCTACAGCTGGTATGGCCTGTGGGGCCCGGCCAAGCTGCCCGCAGACATCACGCAGCGGCTGAACACCGAGGTGAACAAGGCCCTGGCCGAAATGACGCCCAAGCTCAAAGAGCAAGGGCTGCTGACCACGCCGGGCAGCGTGGAGGACTTCGCCAAGTTCCAGCGCAGCGACATGGAGCGGTCCCAGAAGATCGTGACCGAGGGGAACATCCGTGTCGAGTAGTGCCCGCCACGCGGTCGTCACCGGTGCCAGCAGCGGCATCGGCCGCAGCATTGCCGAGTCACTGCTGGCGGGCGGCTGGCGCGTGAGCGGCCTGGACGTTGCCCAGCCATCCATCGTCCATCCATCGTTCATCCACGTGCCGGTCAATCTTGCCGACGGCGCTGACATTGCCCGCGTATCCACAGCGCTGCCCAACGTGGATGCGCTGGTCCACGCGGCGGGTGTGCTGCGCGTCGGGCCGCTGGGCCAGCTCGACCATGCGGGCGGCGAACTGATGTGGCGCCTGCACGTGGACGCCGCCGCCCGCCTGGCCGACGCCATCGTGCCCGGCATGGCCCAGCGTGGCCAGGGGCGCGTGGTGTTCATCGGCAGCCGCGTGGCCCAGGGCATGGCCGGGCGCGGTCAATACGCCGCGACCAAGGCCGCGCTGATCGCGCTGGCGCGCAGCTGGGCGGCCGAGGTGGCTGCCCAGGGCGTGACGGTGAACGTGGTGTCGCCCGCAGCCACCGCCACCGGCATGCTGATCGACCCCGCGCGCCAGGGCAGCGCGCCGCGCCTGCCACCCATCGGCCGCCTGATCGAACCCGCCGAGATTGCCGCGCTGGTGGCATTTCTTCTGTCCGCTCCTGCCGCCGCCATCACGGGGCAGGACATCGCGATCTGCGGAGGCTCTTCGCTCGCCCGCTGATACGCCCTTTTTTATCCCGCCCTCTTTCATCTTTGCCAACGAACGCGACCACCATGAAGATCGTCAACATCCTCGAATCGACTCGCCCGATCAAGTCGGACATCCGCAACGCCTACATCGACTTCTCGAAGATGACGCTGAGCCTCGTGGCCGTGGTCACCGACGTGATCCGCGACGGCAAGCCGGTGATCGGCTACGGCTTCAACTCCAACGGCCGCTACGGCCAGGGCGCGCTGATGCGCGACCGTTTCATCCCGCGCGTGCTGGAGGCCGAGCCTGACAGCCTGCTGGATGAGACTGCCGAGAACCTGGACCCGCACAAGGTCTGGGCCCGCATGATGATCAACGAGAAGCCCGGCGGCCACGGCGAGCGCTCGGTGGCAGTGGGCACCATCGACATGGCCGTGTGGGATGCCACGGCCAAGATTGCGGGCAAGCCGCTGTTCCAGCTGCTGGCCGAGCGCTATGGCAACGGCACACCCAACCCGCGCGTGTTCGTCTACGCCGCTGGCGGCTACTACTACCCCGGCAAGGGCCTGGACGGCCTCAAGAAGGAAATGGAAAGCTACCTGGCGCGCGGCTATTCGGTGGTCAAGATGAAGATCGGCGGCGCCACGCTGGCCGAGGACTGCGAACGCATCGAGTCGGTGCTCAAGATTCTGGGCCCGGGCCAGCAACTGGCGGTGGACGCCAATGGCCGCTTCGATCTGAAGACCGCCATCGAGTACGGCAAGGCCCTGTCGCAGTACCCGCTGTTCTGGTACGAAGAAGCCGGCGACCCGCTGGACTACGAGCTGCAGGCAAAGCTGGGCGAGGTCTACCAAGGCCCCATGGCCACGGGCGAGAACCTGTTCTCGATGCAAGACGCGCGCAACCTCATCCGCCACGGCGGCATGCACAAGGACCGCGACTGGCTGCAGTTTGACTGCGCGCTGAGCTACGGCCTAGTGGAGTACCTGCGCACGCTCGACATGCTCAAGGAATACGGCTGGTCCCCCAGCCGCTGCATCCCGCACGGCGGCCACCAGATGTCGCTGGCAATTGCCGCCGGCCTGGGTCTGGGCGGCAACGAGAGCTACCCCGACCTGTTCCAGCCTTACGGCGGCTTCCCCGATGGCGTGAAGGTGGACAAGGGCTATGTCACGCTGCCGCCGCTGCCGGGCATCGGCTTTGAAGGCAAGTCGGACCTGATTGCGGAGATGCGCGCGCTGGCATCCTGA
>CAMLQP010000214.1 GCA_946482115.1 uncultured Comamonadaceae bacterium | reverse complement strand
GCTGGCGCCGGGCGAGCGCACCGGCCGCTACCGCACCGGCGGCGACCAGCTGCTGCCGGGTCAGGGCGATGCGCCGGCCGGCATATCGGTGGCCGACCTGGCGGTCGCCATCGTGGACGAGCTGGAGCAGAACCGCCACGCCGGGCGGCGCTTCACGGTTGCGAACTGATCAGGCCTGGCGGCTGGCGGCGAAGGCCACGAACCAGTCCAGGCTGCCGGGGTTGGCCATCGCATCCCGGTTGACGACCTTGTCGAGGGGCTGCCCCAGCAGCAGCTTCTTGATCGGCAGCTCCTGCTTCTTGCCCGAGAGCGTGCGGGGGATTTCGGCCACCGCGTGGATGCTGTCGGGCACGAAGCGCGGCGACAGCGCGGTCTTGATGGCGCCGTTGATCCGGCCCTTCAGCGCCTCGTCCAGGGCCACGCCCGGGCGCAGCACCACGAACAGCGGCATCTCGCTCGCGCGGCCCAGGTATTCGAGGTCCACCACCATCGAGTCCAGCACCTCGGGCAGCGCCTCGACCGCGTTGTAGATCTCGCTGGTGCCCATGCGCAGGCCGTGGCGGTTGATGGTGGCGTCGCTGCGGCCGTAGATCACGCAGCCGCCGTCGGAGCCGACCTTGAGCCAGTCGCCATGGCGCCAGATGCCGGGGTACATGTCGAAGTAGCTCGACAGGTAGCGCTTGTCACCCTCGTCGTTCCAGAAGTGCAGTGGCATCGAGGGCAGCGGGCGCACGCAGACCAGCTCACCGACTTCGTTCTGCACGGGTTTTCCGTCTTCGTTCCAGGCCTCCACGGCACAGCCCAACAAACGGCACTGCATCTGGCCCGGTACCTGCGGCAGTTCCCGATTTCCCCCGATGAAGGCACCGCAGAAGTCCGTGCCGCCCGAGATGTTGCACCACCAGATATCGGGTGTGCCCACGGCCTCGAACTGCGCCGTGCCCCAGCGCTGCACGTCCTCGGGCAGCGGCGAACCCGTGGTGCCCAGCGCGCGGATGTGGCGCAGGTCGTGTCCCTGCGCCTGCAGGGCCGCCAGGTCCACGCCGGCCTTCATGTTGTGGGTGAAGAAGGCCGCGCCGGCGCCGAAAAAGGTGACGCGGTGTTTCGCCGCGAAACGCCACAGCACGGTCCAGTCGGGCGCCTCTTTCGATCCGCCCGGGCTGCCGTCGAAGATGCAGATGGTGCTGCCGCCGGCCAGGCCGCCCACCTGGGCGTTCCACATCACCCAGCCGGTGGAGCTGTACCAGTGGAAGCGCTCGCCGCGGCTGTTGGGCACGTAGCTGGGGCCGATGTCGTTGTGCAGGATCTTGAGCGCCAGCAGCGACAGCAGGATGCCGCCGTGCCCGTGCACGATGGGCTTGGGCAGGCCGGTGGTGCCGCTGGAGTAGACGACCCAGATCGGGTGGTCGAATGGCAGCCATTCGGGCTCGAAGGCGGCCGTGGCCGCGTCGTCGCGCGTGGTCAGCGCGTCGAAGTCCAGCGCCTCCTCCACGCGCGTCCCGGTGTCCGGGCAGCGCAGCACGATGAGCTGCTCCACCGTGGGCAGGGCGGCGCGCAGCTCGCGCACCACGTCAGCGCGGTCGATGGCCTTGCCGGCGTAGAACACGCCGTCGGCCGCGATCAGCGCCTTGGGCTCGATCTGGCGGAAGCGGTCCAGCACCGCGGCGGTGCCCATGTCGGGCGCGCACACGCTCCAGATCGCGCCCAGGCTGGCGCAGGCCAGGAAGGCGACGATGGTCTCGGGCACGTTGGGCAGGTAGGCCGCGACGCGGTCGCCCCGGCCTATGCCCCGCTCGCGCAGGGCCAGCGCGAAGGATGCGACCTGGCGCTGCAGCTCGGGCCATGACAGCTCGCGCACGCGGCCGCGCTCATCGTCGCTCACGACGGCCGGGAACCCGGCCGCGTGCGCCGGTGCCGCATGGCGCCAGACCTGGCGCACGTAGTTGACCTGTGCGCCGGGGAACCAGCGCACGTAGGGCATGGGCCCGCCCTCGAGCACCGCACGGTGCGGTGTCGGCGATTCGACGCCGAAACAGTCCCAGATGCTCTGCCAGAACGCCGTCTGGTCGGTCACGGACCAGCGCCACAGCGCGTCGTAGTGGTCAAAGCGCAGGCCGCGCTCGCGCGCCAGCCAGTCCTGGTAAAGCCGCAGCTGCGGCACGTAGGGGGGGTGTGTCGTGTTCACGCTTGTCTCCTGGAAACCATTATGTGGGCCGACGAACGGTCATGCCTGTCGCTTGCGCAATTTCAGACGGTCGTGCTAAATTCCGTTCCATCATGGACGCCCGAACCCAGAAAAGCGAACTCACCCGTGCCGCCATCGTCGGCGCGGCGCTGGATCTGGCCGCCGCCGAAGGCCTGGAGGCCATCACCCTGCAGGCGGTGGCCGACCGCATCGGCCTGTCCAAGAGCGGTGTGTTCTCGCGCGTCGGCTCGCGCGAAGCGCTGCAGAAGGCGGTGATCGAGGAATACGGCCGCCGTTTCATCGCCGAGGTCTTCGTGCCGGCCATGCAGTCGCCCAAGGGCCTGCCCCGGCTGCAGGAGATCGTGCGCCGCTGGTTCATCCGCATGCGCGACGTGGAGGTGCACACCGGCTGCCTCTACACCGCCGGTGCCTTCGAGCTGGACGACCGCGACGGCGAGCTGCGCGAGCAGCTGCTGTCCGAGGTGACCCGCTGGCGCGCCGCCCTGCGCCGCACCGTGCTGCAGGCCGTGGAGGCCGGCCACCTCAAACCCGACACCGACCCCGAACAGCTGGTCGGCGAACTCAGCAGCCTGGCCATCGGGCTGATCCACGACGCGCGTTTCCTGCGTGATGCGCGCGCGGCCGACCGCGCCCAGGCCACCTGGGAGCGGCTGATCCGCAGCTACCAGGCCTGACCTTTTTTTTCAGCAAGTTTCGCACGATCGTGCGAATTATTCCGGAGAACATCATGACCCCCACTGCCATGGAATCCGCCGCCAGCTACTACAACACCAGCCCGGGCACGCGCTGGTTCCGCTGGGCCCTGGGCCTGTCGGAGCGCCTGTCGCCCGCGCTGGCCGCGCGCGCGGCCACCCGCCTGTTCGGCACGCCGCTGCCGCCCAAGTGGCTGCAGCGGCGCCACGCCTGGGCCGCCACCTGGAAAGTCGAGTCCTGGGGCTTCGAGGAAGCCAGCCTCACGGTCTACAGCCGCCCGATCGCGCCGCACGGTCCGGTGTTGCTGCTGGTGCACGGCTGGGGCGGCCATGCGGGGCAGATGCGCGACCTCGCCGCCGCCGTGTCCGCGCGCGGCCTGCGCCCGGTGCTGCTGGAGATGCCGGCGCACGGGCGCAGCCGGGGCGGCACCAGCAACCTGCCCCAGTTCGCGCGCGCCATCGACTACGTGGTGGCCCGGCTGCGCCAGCAGGGGCACGAGGTGCGCGCGGTGGTCGCGCACTCGCTGGCGGCCAACGCGCTGGCCTACGCGGCCGGGCGCGGGCTGGACGTGGAGCGGCTGGTGCTGCTGGCGCCGCCAGCCTCGCCGTACGAATACACCCGGCTGTTCGCGCACGTGTTCGGCCTGAGCGAGCGCACCCGTGCGGCACTGCAGCATCGGGTGGAGGCGCGCGAGGGCATCCTGATGCGCCAGTTCGAGCCGGCCGCCACCGGCGCCCGCGTGCACCGGCCCACGCTGGTGGTGCACGACCGCGAGGACCGCACCAACCCGTTCGCCGACGGCCTGGCGTTTGCCGAGGCGATCACCGGCGCGCGGATGCTGGAGACGCGCGGGCTGGGCCACACCCGGCTGCTCAAGGCCCCGCTGGTGCTGGACGCGGTGGTGTCCCACGTGGCGTAGGAATTGCATTAGCATCGCGCCACTTCAACAACCGAGGATGGAGCGATGGGCATGTTCAGCTGGAAAGAAAAGAGCGACGCGTCCCTGCAGGCCGGCGGCGTGATCGGCCCCGACGAGCGCCTGCCTTGGCCGCAGACGGCGGTGATGGGCGTGCAGCACCTGATCGCCATGTTCGGCGCCACGGTGCTGGCGCCGCTGCTGATGGGCTTCGACCCCAACGTGGCGGTGCTCATGAGCGGCGTGGGCACGCTGATCTTCTTCCTGATCACCGGCGGCAAGGTGCCCAGCTACCTGGGCTCCAGCTTCGCCTTCATCGGCGTGGTGATCGCAGCCAGCGGCTACGCGGGGCAGGGCGCCAATGCCAACATCGGCGTGGCGCTGGGCGGCATCATCGCCTGCGGCGTGTTCTATTTCATCATCGGCGCCATCGTGCAGGCCGTGGGCATCGGCTGGATCGAGCGCTTCATGCCGCCCGTGGTCACGGGTGCGGTGGTGGCGGTGATCGGCCTGAACCTGGCGCACATCCCCATCAAGAACATGGCGCCCACCGGCTTCGACGCCTGGATGCAGGGCGTGACCTTCCTGTGCGTGGCGCTGGTGGCGGTGTTCACCAAGGGCATGGTCCAGCGCCTGCTGATCCTCATGGGCCTGATCATCGCGAGCGTGATCTACGCGGTGCTGGCCAACGGGCTGGGCCTGGGCAAACCGCTGGACCTGTCGGGCATCGCCAATGCCGCCTGGTTCGGCATGCCCAACTTCAGCGCGCCGGTGTTCAGCGCCAACGCCATGCTGCTGATCGCACCGGTGGCCATCATCCTGGTGGCCGAGAATCTGGGCCATATCAAGGCCGTGACGGCCATGACCGGCAAGAACCTGGATGTGTACATGGGCCGCGCCTTCATGGGCGACGGCGTGGCCACCGTGGTGGCCGGCGGCGTGGGCGGTACGGGCGTGACGACCTATGCCGAGAACATCGGCGTGATGGCGGCGACCAAGATCTACTCCACGGCGGTGTTCGTGGTGGCGGCGCTGATGGCGATCCTGCTGGGCTTCAGCCCCAAGTTCGGCGCGCTGATCCAGGCGATTCCGCTGGCGGTGATGGGCGGCGTGTCCATCGTGGTGTTCGGCCTGATCGCGATTGCCGGCGCCAAGATCTGGGTCGACAACAAGGTCGATTTCTCGGACAACAAGAACCTGATCGTCGCCGCCATCACCCTGGTGCTGGGCACGGGCGACTACACGCTCAAGTT
>CAMLQP010000213.1 GCA_946482115.1 uncultured Comamonadaceae bacterium | reverse complement strand
CACGCCCGACTCGCCCACGCAGCGCGTGCTGGGCCGGGTGCTGGAGGGCCTGACGCCGGTGCGCCATGCGGTGCCCATGCTCAGCATCGACACCGAGACCGACACCACGCCCGAAGGCGCGCGCAGCTTCGACACCCGGGTGCGCAACGCGCTCAGGCTGGCCGACGACGCGCCCCCGGTCGAATACGCGGCCGAGCTCAAGTTTGACGGCCTGGCCATGAGCCTGCGCTACGAGCGCGGCGTGCTGGTGCTGGCCGCCACGCGCGGCGATGGCGAGACCGGCGAGGACGTGACGCAGAACGTACGCACGATCGGGCAAATTCCGCTCAGGCTGCAGGGCGTCGAGGCCGAAGTGATCGAGGTGCGCGGCGAGGTTTACATGCGCCGCGACGACTTCGAGGCCCTGAACGAGAAACAGCGCGAGAAGGGCGACAAGACCTTCATCAACCCGCGCAACACCGCTGCCGGCGCCATCCGCCAGCTCGACCCGGCGCTGGTGGCCCAGCGGCCGCTGAGCTTTTTTGCCTACGGCCTGGGCGAGGTGCGTGGCTGGCCGCTGCCGCCCACCCACGGCGAGCTGCTGGATGCCTTCTTGGCCATGGGCCTGCCGGTCTGTGCCGACCGCGCGGTGGTGGCGGGCGCCGACGGGCTGGTGGCCTTCCATGCCGCCATGGGGGCCAAACGCGACGCGCTGCCTTTCGACATCGACGGCGTGGTCTACAAGGTCAACAGCCTGGAGCTCCAGCAGCAGCTCGGTTTCAAGACCCGCGAGCCGCGCTGGGCCGTGGCGCACAAATACCCGGCGCAGGAGCAGCTGACCACGGTGCTGGCCATCGACGTGCAGGTGGGCCGCACCGGCAAGCTCACGCCCGTGGCCAAGCTGGCGCCCGTGTTCGTGGGCGGCGTGACCGTGACCAACGCCACCCTGCACAACGAGCTGGAAGCCCGCCGCAAGGACGTGCGCGTGGGCGACACCGTGATCGTGCGCCGCGCCGGCGATGTGATCCCCGAGGTGGTGGGCGTGCTGGCCGACAAGCGGGTGCCAGGCGCGGCCGAATTCACCATGCCCGCCGTTTGCCCGGTGTGCGGCTCCGAAGCCGTGCGCGAGGAGGGTGAGGCCGACCACCGCTGCACCGGCGGCCTGTTCTGCAGCGCGCAGCGCAAGCAGGCGCTGCTGCATTTCGCCCAGCGCCGCGCCATGGACATCGAGGGCCTGGGCGACAAGCTGGTGGACCAGCTCATCGACGGCGAGGTGGTCAGGACGCTGCCCGACCTGTACCGCCTGGGCCTGACCGCATTGAGCGCGTTGGAGCGCATGGCCGACAAGTCGGCGCAGAACGTGGTGGATGCGCTGGAGAAGAGCAAGCAGACCACGCTGCCACGTTTCCTGTTCGGTCTCGGCATCCGGCACGTGGGCGAAGCCACGGCCAAGGCGCTGGCGCGCCACTTCGGCACGCTGGACGGCATCATGGCCGCCAGCGCCGAACAGCTGCTGGAGGTGGACGACGTCGGACCGGTGGTGGCGCAGAGCATCCACACCTTCTTCCAGCAGCCGCACAACCGCGAGGTGGTGGAACAGCTGCGCGCCTGCGGTGTCACCTGGCCCGAAGGCCCGCCCGCGCCGCGCGAGGTGCTGCCCCTGGCCGGCAAGACTTTCGTCATCACCGGTACGCTGCCCACGCTGGGCCGCGAGGACGCCAAGGCGCTGCTGGAGGCCGCCGGCGCCAAGGTGGCCGGCTCGGTCAGCAAGAAGACCGATTACCTGGTGGCCGGCACCGAGGCCGGCAGCAAGCTGGCCAAGGCGCAGGAGCTGGGCATTGCCATCCTCGACGAGGCGGGCATGCTGGACTTGCTGGCCACCCTTTCGAAGGAGCCTGAATGACCGTCCACGCCATCCTCAAGATGGGCGACCCGCGCCTGCTGCGCGTGGCCCAGCCCGTGACCGCCTTCGACACGCCCGAACTGCACCGCCTGATCGCGGACATGGAAGACACCATGGCGGCGGCCAATGGCGCCGGCCTGGCCGCACCGCAGATCGGGGTGGATCTGCAGCTGGTGATCTTCGGCTCCGGCCAGATCAACTCGCGCTACCCGCAGTACGAGCCGGTGCCGAAGACGGTGCTCATCAACCCCGTCATCACGCCGCTGGGCGACGAGGAGGTGAGCGACTGGGAAGGCTGCCTGTCGGTGCCGGGCCTGCGGGGCCAGGTGCCGCGCTGGCGGCGCATCCGCTACACCGGCTTCGATGCCCAGGGGCAGCCCATCGACCGCGTGGCCGAGGATTTCCACGCGCGGGTGGTGCAGCACGAGTGCGACCACCTGATCGGCAAGTTGTACCCCATGCGGGTGAGAGATTTCGCATTTTTCGGGTTTAATGACGTCCTGTTCCCCGGCCTACCGGCCGAGGACGACTGAATCCGGCGCGCGAACCCGGCGCGCTTCTGTCTTTTCCGCCTCATCCATGGCTTTGTCCCGACCTTCGCGGCCACTGCTGCTGGCCACCGCGCTGCTGCTCGGCGCGTGCAGCATCCCCAGACCCCCGGTGGACCGCTCGCCCGAGCCGCCCGCCACCTGGTACGCACCGCCCCTGCCGCACCAGGGCCAGGCCGCCGACCTGGGCCGCTGGTGGGCGCGTTTCGACGACCCGCTGCTGAGCGACTGGATAGACCGCGCGCAGCGGCTGAGCCCCAGCGTGGCCGCAGCCCGCGCGCAGGTGTTCGCAGCCCGCGCGGGCCTGCTGGACGCCCGCGAGCAGGACCGCCCGCAGCTGGCCGCCGTGGCCAGTGCCAACCGGGGCTTCACCGACCCGGCCCGCCCCACCGGCACCACGCTGAGCGCGGGGCTGCAGGCTTCGTGGGCCGTCGCGCTGTGGGGCGAAGGCGACGCGCGCGTGAGCCAGGCCCGGGCCCGGCAGGACGCCGCCGGCGCCGGCTGGCACGAGGCGCGCGTGCTGGTGGCCGCCGAGACGGCCCGGCTCTATTTCAGCCAGCGCGTCTGCCGCGAACAGCTGCGCGTGACGCAGGCCGACCGCGATTCGCGCCGCGTGACGGCCGACAGCACGGCAACGACCGAACGCGCCGGCCTGACCGCGCCCGCCGTGGCGGCGCTGGCGCGGGCCAGCGCGGCCGAGAGCATCGGCCGCCACCAGCAGCAGGCCGAATCGTGCGACCGCCAGGTCAAGGCCCTGGCCGCGCTGACCGGCGTGGACGAGCCCGCGCTGCGGGCCGGGCTGGAGCGGCCGCACGCGTGGCCGGCCCGGCTCGACGGCCTGCTGACCGTGCCCGCCGTGCCGGCCGAGGTGCTGCGCCAGCGCCCCGACGTGTACCGTGCCCAGCGCGACCTGGTGGCCGCGAGCGACGGCGTGGGCATCGCGCGGGCGGCGCTGCGGCCCAGCCTGTCGCTCTCGGGCAACGTCATGGCCAACCGCTTCCAGGGCGGTGGTCTTTCGGTCAATGGCACGACCTGGTCCATAGGCCCGCTGACCCTGAGCCTGCCGCTGCTGGGCCGCGAACGCCTGAACGCCAGCGCGGACGCGGCCTTCGCCCAATACGAGGCCGCCGGCAGCGCCTACGCGGCCACGCTGCGCCAGGCCGTGAGCGAGGTGGAGCAGTCGCTGGTGTCGCTGGCGGCGCTGCGCGAGCGCGCGGCGGCGGCCGAAGTGGCGGTGGAAGGCTACCGCCGCTCGCTGGCCGGCACCGAATCGCGCTGGCGCGTGGGCCTGGCCAGCCTCAACGAACTGGAGGAGGCGCGCCGCGTGCTGCTGGCCGCCGAGAGCGGCGCGGTCGCGCTGCGGCAGGAGCGCCTCCAGGCCTGGATCAACCTGTATGTGGCGCTGGGCGGCGGTTTCGAGCCCGCCCAGGCCATCCCGGACGCCCTGAAGGACGCCTCATGAAAGCCGTTTGCCTTGCCGCCCTGGCGGCCCTGACCCTGATCGCCGGCTGCAGCCCGGCCGCGGATACCCAGGCCGCTGCCCCGGCGGGCGCGCCGGCCACCCCCGCCGCGGCGCCCAAGCCCGCGCTGACCGTGACCCTGGCCCAGCCCCGCAGCGCCAGCCTGCCCAACGAGCTGCAGGCCAACGGCAACGTGGCGGCCTGGCAGGAGGCTGGCGTGGGCGCCGAGGTCAACGGCCTGCGCCTGGCGGCGGTGGCCGTGAACGTGGGCGACGTGGTCCAGCGCGGGCAGGAGCTGGCCCGCTTCGCGAGCGAGACCAGCCAGGCCGACACGCTGCAGGCCCAGGCCGCCGCCGTGCAGGCCCAGGCCGCCTACGAGAACGCACGGGCCGAAGCCGACCGCGCGCGCTCCATCCAGGACAGCGGCGCGCTCTCGGCCTCCCAGCTGGCGCAGTACTTCACCCAGGAGAAGGTGGCCAAGGCCCAGTGGGAAGCCGCGCAGGCCACCCTGGCCGCCACCCGCATCCGGCTGGACAACACCCGCGTGCTGGCGCCCGACGACGGCGTGATCTCCGCCCGCAGCGCCACCGTAGGCGCGGTGGTGGGCGCGGGGCAGGAGCTGTTCCGCCTGGTGCGCCAGGGCCGCATGGAGTGGCGCGCCGAGGTCACGCCGGCCGAGATCGGCCGGGTGCAGCGCGGCCAGAAGGCCGAGATCACCGTGGCCAGCGGCCAGCAGGTCACGGGCACGGTGCGCGCCATCGCGCCCACGGCCGACCCGCAGACGCGCAACATCCTGGTGTTCGTGGACCTGCCGCGCCACGCCGAGCTCAAGGCCAACACCTTTGCGCGTGGGCGCTTCGTCATGCCGGCCAGCAACGGCCTGACCGTGCCCGCGCAGGCCGTGGTGCTGCGCGACGGTCACAGCTACGTGTTCGTGGTGGACGCACAGGGCAAGGTCACGCAGCGCAAGGTGGAGACCGGCCGCCGCGTGAACGGCGTGGTCGAGCTGCTGCAGGGCCTCAAGCCCGACGAGCAGGTGGCCGTGCAGGGCGCCGGCTTCCTCAACGAGGGCGACCTCGTCAAAGTGGTCCAGTAAGCAACGGAACGCCACATGAACGTTTCGGCCTGGTCCATCAAAAACCCGATCCCGGCGGCGATGCTGTTCGTCATGCTGACGCTGGCGGGGCTGTTCTCGTTCCAGTCCATGAAGGTGCAGAACTTCCCGGACCTGGACGTGCCCAACATCACCATCGTGGCCA